>JAOAGT010000009.1 GCA_026415615.1 Thermoleophilia bacterium
CCCCACTAAAGAAGGGCAGCATAGCCTCGACCACCTCCGGGTCGGTGGGAGTGGTGGAGGCGTGGTCGAGGTAGACTGTCCTTTCCATTGCCTGGTGCTATTGGTTAGCTGCCGCTGCTGATTAGCTGCGCGCTTGGCAGCCTAGCCTGCGCTTGTGCTGCCAGGGGCTGCTGCGTCCAGCGGAGTAAGGCAGACGGCCCAGTCGGGGCACATATCTTCACACAGGCGGCATGAGGTACATGCCTCAGCATCTGCCAGAAACGGCGTGCCGTCTCTCTGGGTTCCAATGGCCTGTTGTGGACAAAAATGGCTGCAGATGCCGCACCGTTTGCATCGAACCAAATTAAAGACCGGGATTTTCTTTGTAGCCAAACTCTTGGTAGCCACTGCTAATAATCCTTGTTGGTCGCCTTGTTGTGTTCGTGTCATTGTATATCAGGCGACAGGGACTCGGCAGCAGGCTGCAGTCCGTAATAAAGCAAGAGGGCTTTCCACCAGCCGTGAGACATGCGGTGCTTTCTTGCCAAATGTGACCGTACTCTTTTCCGCACTGTCTCAACTTGCCGGTAGTCGCTGCGGGAGGCGAGTTGTCCGCCAAACAAGAGTGCGTCCACTCGCTCCGCAATACCGATCGGGACGTGAATTCCAAGATAAAGCTCGGCCAGGCGAAGCATCTCCTCGTATGTGTGACCAGGTGCGACCGGTGCTCCATAATCGGCAAGGTCTTGACGTAACAGGGCAATAGAAGCTTCAAGCCGCTTTTGCGCGGAACCAAAGTACAGGCGGCGTTGTTTCCACATGCGTCTGCCCAGTGGCCATGCGGTCACGACAACAAGTATCCCGATCACCCACGGCAACCACGGGACCCGGGTTAGCCATCCAGCCCTACCGGTGCTTGGCCCATCTTCCAGGTCTAGTCCATCCTCTAACGGGCGACCAGCCCAGCGTGGCAGTGTGGTAACTGTCTGGGGTGGTGAGGCTCCTTCGCTAGTGTAGGGGTTTACAAACCCGGGGCTTGTGGAAGAAGGGCCTGGCACCGGTAGGCTGCGCCCCGGAGTGGGATCGAATGAAACCCAGCCCACCCCGGAGAAGTACGCCTCCACCCAGGCGTGTGCATTATTGGTAAAGACCCGGTAGCGGTTTGGCCCGATCTTCTGTCCAGCGGTGAAGCCCACAGCGACTCTTGCAGGGATATCGTTGTAGCGCAAGAGAATGGCCATAGAACCAGCGAAGTGCTGACAGTAACCAGCCCGAGTGTCGAACAAGAAAGCCGCGTAGGGAGAGGAGTAATCGCTGGCTGGGGGAGCAAGAGTGTAAGTGTAGTTTCGTCTAAGGTACTGCTCGATGCGCAAGGCGATTTCGTAGGGGTCCGTCGCGCCTTCTGTGATCTTCTGGTTAAGGTCGTAGAGATCAACCCACTCTCTGGTTTCGCCGAGGGCCATTTCTCTCCAAGGCGCGCTGCCGGCTATGTCGGCCCAGCTGGGGTCTGGAGGGCCGCCATGCCACATGAGCGTGCGCCAAGTTTCAGCTGGATCAAGCCCCGAATTGCCCCCCGTGATCTCGCTCAGGCGCGGGAAGGGAAGAAGGAGATAGCTGTCTATGTCAACAGACTCAGGATAGTCCCTGGGCCGACCGACGAGAGAGGAAGGGGCCACTATCGGCTGGACGACTGCCACACTGTAGTCAAAAACAGGGCCTAGCGGCTGGCTGGTGCGAAGCGTTCGGGTATCGTTCATCCTGAGGGGCAGTTTGCTGTCAACCGTGACAAAGACAGGGTCGCCTCCTGTAAACAAGTAGTTGGTGTAAAGCGCATAGCCGCGAAAACGCTGGTATGTGCTTATTCCCTGCGGCCTAGGATCTGGCGCAGGGACATTGTATGCGTACGTTGTCTTTGCTCCCTCGCCACGCGGCTCCGGCTCAAGCTCGGTGATAAAGGCCTTCGTAGTCACCCAGGCTGTACCAGTAAAGTGATCGAGTGCCGCGGCTCGCCAGTAGCTGGGGTTTGGGGACTCTACGTCCATTACTGGCGCGTTGTTCGCCGGATCAAGCAACCTAGGGTAGTTCTCGAGCCAGCTAAACGTAAACACGTTGCCAGCCCCATGTTGCTTAAAGGGATCCCAAGTGCGCCAGTCTTTTAACGGTTTAGCTGCAGCAGAGGGAACTGTGAGCAACAGCGCAAGGGCCACTGCTCCTGCTAGTGCGCCTACCCCTAGTCCGGCAAGGAGCCGGCGTGGCTGCCAAAGGCCGCGGTCAGCGGTCTTTTCAAGAGCCAACAGGCCGGCAGCAACCGCAAGAAAAACCAAGAGAAGCCAGGTCTTTCTCTGGGTTTGGTCCACAGTCAGGCCAAATCCGAGTACTACCAACAAAATCGCTGTCCCTGGCAATGCCTTTCGCAGGCTAAGAGCACAGAAGGCGGCTGCACCTGCGGTCCAGTACAGGGCGAACGCAACCAAAAGACCAAGCTCGGGATGCTCTTTCAGGTTTAAAGGAAACAGGGCAGTCCTGTAGGCCACACTGCCCAGGTAAAGCTCGTGCGTATAGAAACGGTATTGCTCACTGATCTGCTCTACCCATGCGGGAAGCGGCAGAGTGATGCGTAGGAAAAGGTAGCAGCCTACCGGCAAGAGGACTACTGCAAGTGGCCACAGGCGGCGATTTATGAGACCCGCCGAAGCGCACAGGGTGGCCATGAGGGCGGCTCTTAACATATCGGCCTTGTTGGAAGGGCTTAGGGCTCCGTCTAGAGCAACGGCGGCTATAGCCGCCAGTCCGGCAAAGCAGGCCACATACAGGAGGCGTGAGGCGGCTTTCATCGTCTTCCCACCCCAATCCGTTCGGGCAAGACCGGTGAGACAAGGGAAAGGCGCTCGCGCAGGTCGTCGTTTGGCTCAACAGAAATACAGGGAATGCCGGCCGACGACAAAGATAGAAGCAAGCGTCGTGAGTCTATCTCTGGGGTTTGGCTGGTTGCAGCGTAGATAACGGCTACGCGTGCACCATCCTCTCTAAGTTCTAGCAAGGTCCGGGCCAGCAGGGGATCAAGTCCCAAAACCACAATGCTCACGCCCTGGGCCCTCAGGAGATAGCGGGCTTCACGTCTTAGTCTCTGGATCAAGTGAGACAAAGGCGAGGTTGCGTCTGCTTTGGCCTCGGCCAAAGATTGCAGGAGACTTCGCTGACCGCTGCCGTCAGGGCTGAGTCGAATCTGTCGCCAGGTTTTCTCGTGGCGCACAAGAGTGACTCCACGGCCGGAGCGCAAGACAAAATCCGCTATGCTGCCTGCGGCTCGGACCGCAAGCTCGTAGTTGCTCAGGGGCGCCCTTCCCCGCACTTGGCCTGCCGTACCGTCGAGGATTATGGTGAGGTCGGCGCCGGCGGGCTCTTCCATTTCGCGCATCATAAGCACCCCGGTTTTTGCCGTGCTTTTCCAATCGATGCGACTAAGCGGCTCTCCTGGCTGGTGGGGGCGAATGCCGCGAAATTCCGCTGCACCAGATGTGGGTAGACCTCGACGCCCGCTCCAATCGTGCTTTAGTCCAAAATCCGGACAAAGAGCGCAGGAATAAAGGTGAGTAATGCGTGGGAGCACAGTCACAGTGAGGACTTCGCTCACTCTGCGCGCTGTCCGGGCTACTCCCAAGGGATCCTCGAACTCCGCGCTCACGGGAGGGAGGGTGTGGACCCCCCGATTTACTCTGCCTACCGACACCTTGAGATCTTTGCTGCTGCGCGGCGGCAGGTTGTCCACCTCAATATCCACCTCAGCGCTTGCAAAGTCAGTGGAAGAGCAATGTAGAGTGAGAGTGGGAGCAGGCAAGAAAGAGTCATTTCGCACGGCGAGGTGGAGCTCGGGCTCGTCCCCGTCAACAAGACGGTCGCTGCTTAGACTGCGAAGAACGCTGATCTTGCGGCCTGACACGGCGACTAACAGCCAACAGCACACAAGCACCCCGAGCAGGGCGAAGGCAAAAAGATACAGTTCCCATGTACCTATAAGACGTGCCGCTCCGTACGTTCCGGCGGCAAGACCGAGAAGCGCATAACCACGGCCGGTTAGGCGTGGCAAGGCTCACCCCCCACTCTGAGGTACGGGCACAGTCTCAAGTAGTCTGGCAACTACCGTTTCTGGGGTAATCCCGCGAACTTTGGCATCCGGAGAAAGCATTAGGCGGTGGGCTAGGCAACGAACAGCTAGGTCTTTGACGTCCTTTGGAACGACGAAGTCTCGACCGCGAAGGAGGGCCAGCGCTTTGGCCGCTCTCATGAGGGCGATGCCGGCGCGAGGGCTTGCCCCCAGATAGATTTCCCGATGATGGCGAGTAGCATCCAAGAGGCTGACCACGTACCGGCGAAGAGCGGGCGCCACTCGCACGCGGGTAACTGCCTGGATCATGGCCAGAATCTCCTTACCATTTACTACTGGCTTAAGAGCGCCCAGCGGATCACGGGAGGTTTGTTCTTGAATAATGTCCTCCTCCACTTCGGCAGAGGGATATCCCAGGCTAAGGCGCATCATGAAGCGGTCAAGCTGAGCTTCAGGCAGGGGATAGGTGCCTTCGTATTCTATGGGATTTTGAGTGGCTATGACCATAAAGGGCGGCTCCAAGTGATGGGTGACGTTGTCGACGGTAACCTGGCGCTCTTCCATGCACTCAAGTAGAGCCGATTGGGTCTTGGGGGATGCGCGGTTGATTTCGTCTGCCAGCACAATGTTGGCAAAAATGGGGCCTGGGCGAAACTCAAAAAGGCCTGTCTTTTGGTTAAACACACTTACTCCCGTAACGTCGCTGGGCAAAAGGTCAGGAGTAAATTGAATGCGCGCAAAACGGCAATCGATAGTTCGGGCTAGTGACTTGGCAAGAAGGGTCTTGCCGACACCAGGGAAGTCTTCCACGATAATGTGGCCGCCAGCCAGGAGAGCAACTACGCAGGCGCGAATCACGTCTTCTTTGCCTAAGATTACCGAGGCAATACTTGCAGCAATACTAGTGGCCCGTTCCGCCACCAGCTGCATCTCTTCGTCGTTAAGAAGAGGGGCGGTCGAATAGGTTTCCGTTGCGGCGGGATTTTCTCCGGACACCGTTATTTCCTTCCCTTCCCCCCAAAGTAGCACAAACAGGGAAGCTCACGCTCGTGGACAAGCCTGCATTCCGCGTGCTCGAATTGTACCAGCACCAGCAAAAGGAGGATTGCCGTGAGTCTCTATAAGTATGTCCCTCATCCTCATATTACAGCGCGGCGTGTAGAGCGGCCGGCTTTGGTTAGAGAACAGCACGGCCCTGGCTTCAACGGGACCCTAGCCAAGCTGATTACTGAAGGGGTAGGCACTATGTGGTGTGCCTATCTTTTCGCGGCTTTGGCCTTGGTCGCTCTGCCGCAGGCTATCCAGGGGGGGATCCTGGCCATCGTGCAGTGGGTCTCGCAGACTTTCTTGCAGCTGGTTCTTCTATCCATCATCATGGTGGGCCAGCAGGTGATTGGGGCAGCTTCGGACAAGCGCGCACTGCAAACCTATAACGATGCCGAGGCGCTTCTTCACGAGGTGCAGCAGCTTCAAGCTCATCTGGCCGCTCAAGACGAGCTGCTAGAGGCGCTAGCGGCAGAGTGTGTTAGACTACGCACGAGCAAAGGCGATGACGGGAACGAGTAGCCGCTGCTCTTCTCTTGCAGCGAGCCGGGGACGGTGTGAGCCCGGTGAGAACCAGCGAGTGAAAATCCTCCCCGAGCCGCCAGCCGAACGGTAGCCTGTGAACACTGACCAAGCTGCGAGCGCGGGTCACGCATGTTGTGTTCGCAGACTACGCAAGTAGACCTGGCCGGGTCCTTCCCGTTACAGAAGGGGAGCGTGCTCTGTTGGAGTGGCCTCGAGTGTATGAGGGCGTGCGCCAGTACAGAGGCGCTCACTGAGTGGGCCGCATCAAGCGGAGCCGTGGCACTACGGAGCCGCGCGGCCAAGTAGGGTGGTACCGCGGGTGACGTCCCGTCCCTACGCGAGACACGTCGCGCAAGGGCGGGGCGTGTTTGTTTTGGAGGACTTTGGGTTGGCGGGGGCGCGCGGCGCCTCTGCGCCGCGCGCCCCCGCCCAGCCGCACAGGAGGGACAAATGGCAGGCATTTATCGACCGGTAGATGCAGGGCAGAACTTTCCCGCCCTGGAAGAGCGAATCTTAAATTGGTGGAAAGAGCGCAGGATTTTTGAGAAAAGCCTGGAGCTTCGCGAGGGGGCGCCGGAATGGGTCTTTTATGAGGGCCCGCCGACGGCCAACGGGAAACCGGGCATCCACCACGTGCTTGCCCGTATCTTCAAGGACCTTTATCCCCGCTACAAGACCATGCGCGGCTACTACGTAGGCCGCAAAGCTGGCTGGGACTGCCATGGCCTTCCTGTAGAGCTAGAGATCGAACGCGAGCTGGGAATCGAGCATAAGGAGCAAATTGAGGCCTACGGGGTGGCCGAGTTTAATCGGCTATGTCGGCAATCGGTCACGGCGTATGTCGAAGACTGGAACCGGCTTACCGAGCGCATTGGGATGTGGCTTGATCTAGAGAATCCCTATATGACCATGACCGACGATTACATCGAGTCGGTGTGGTGGATTCTCTCTGAGTTTGCTAAGCAAGGTCTTCTCTACGAGGGTTACAAAGTGGTGCCTTACTGCCCCCGTTGCGGCACGGCATTGTCCTCTCACGAGGTAGCTCTTGGCTACCAACTGGTGACTGACCCCTCGGTCTATGTACGGTTCCCGGTTCTCGGTGCAGACGACGAGGTGGAGCGCGATTCTGAAGGCCGTCCAGTAAATCTGCTTATCTGGACCACCACTCCCTGGACTCTCATTTCTAACGTGGCGGCTGCGGTAGGGCCCGACATCCAGTATGCGCGGGCTTCTCTGGGGAACGAATGTTTCATCCTCGCAGCCGATTTGGTCAAAGCCGTTCTTGGTGAGCAAGCAGTGATCGAGGAAACCTTCCCAGGCTCTAGTCTGGTGGGACTTCGTTACCGACCTCCCTACCAGTTTGTCAAGCCGGCAAAGCCGGCGTGGCGTGTGATCGCAGGCGACTTTGTCGCGACCGATGAGGGAACAGGCATTGTTCACATTGCTCCTGCTTTTGGTGCTGACGACATGGCGGTGGGTCAAGCAAACGACCTGCCCATCATCATGCCCGTGGATGAAGAGGCTCGTTTCACCGCCGAGATTACTCCGTGGGCCGGTCTTTTTGTCAAAGACGCTGATCCCCATATCATGGACGATCTGGAGGCTCGGGGTCTGCTTCTTGCCCGTCAGCCGTATGAGCACAACTACCCGTTCTGCTGGCGCTGCGACACTCCGCTCATCTACTACGCTAAGACTTCCTGGTATGTGAAGACCACGGCGCGTAAGGAACAAATCCTCGCCGCGAACGAAGAAGTTACCTGGTATCCGGATCACCTAAAGCACGGGCGTTTTGGCAAGTGGTTGGAAAACAACGTGGACTGGTCCTTGTCTCGGGACCGCTATTGGGGCACTCCCCTACCTGTCTGGCGTTGCCCAAACGGTCATGACACTGTAGTGGGCTCTCGGGCTGAGCTAAGTCAGTTGGCTGGCCGAGATCTCTCGGGGCTGGAGCTGCATAGACCCTACGTAGATGAGGTGGTGATCAGCTGTCCGCAGTGCGGAGCCGAAGGCCGGCGGATTGAGGCTGTGATCGATGCTTGGTTTGACTCCGGGTCCATGTTTGTGGCTCAGTGGCACTACCCCTTCGAAAACCAGGAAATGTTCCACAAGCGTTTCCCGGCGGACTTTATCTGTGAGGCTATAGATCAAACGCGAGGCTGGTTTTACAGTCTGCTTGCTGTTAGCGCCCTGCTCACCGGGCACACATGCTATCGCAACGTGCTTTGTCTAGGTCACATCCTCGACAGTGAGGGACGCAAGATGTCCAAGCGCCTGGGCAACGTGGTTGATCCTTGGACAGTGCTAAACAAGCAGGGCGCGGACGCTTTGCGCTGGTATCTGTTTACGGTCAGCTCTCCCTGGTTTCCCCGCCGCTTTGGGCCCGAAAACGTGGACGAGGTCCTGCGCAAGTTCATTCTCACCTTGTGGAACACGTACTCCTTCTACACTCTCTATGCCAACATCGATGAGTTTAATCCAGCCAAACACACTGCTCCTGTACCGGAGCGGGCTCTCATGGATCGCTGGATTCTTAGCGAGCTGCAGCTTCTCGTGAAGCGGGTCACTGCCGAGCTTGACACCTACGATGCTTTTGCAGCGGGCCGCGCCATAGCTGAGTTTGTGGATGAGCTCTCCAACTGGTATGTACGTCGCTCGCGGCGGCGCTTTTGGAAGAGCGAGGCCGATGTTGACAAAATCTCGGCGTATCTCACGTTGTATGAATGTCTGGTCACGTTGAGCAAGCTTCTTGCTCCGTTTACTCCCTTCCTGGCGGAGGAGATCTATCAGAACTTGGTGGCCGAGCATGATCCCTCGGCCCCGGAATCGGTGCACCTGGTTGATTGGCCAGTGGCCGATGAGACCTTGATCGACGAAGATCTGTCGTTCCGCATGGGAGTAGCACGCCGGGTGGTGAACTTGGGGCGAGCGGCTCGCAATGCGGCTCAAATCAAGACGCGTCAGCCTGTGCAGAGGGTGGTTGTAGCCTGTAGCCAAGAGGAAAGGGCTGCGCTAGAAAGCCTAGCTGCTGTAGTAGCAGACGAGCTAAACGTCAAGGCTGTTGAATATGTGGAATCGCCGGGTGAGCTTGTGACTTACGTAGTGAAGCCAAACTACCGCACGCTTGGTCCTCGGTTTGGTAAGGACATGCCAAAAGTAGCCCAAGCTGTAGCGGCTCTTGCGCCTGACGAAGCAGGGGAGCGGCTGGCCAATGGTCTTTCGGTGACCGTAACTGTGGACGGCGTCCAGCATGAGCTTGCCCCGGAAGACTTAGTAGTGGAGGTTCACCAGCGCGAGGGCTACCAGGTGGAGCGCGAAGGAAAACTGGTAGTGGCTCTTTCCACCGAGCTCACCCCCGAGCTACTGCAGGAGGGCTTGGCTCGCGAGCTTATCCACCATGTGCAAAACACCCGCAAGGCGGCAGATTTTCAGATTGAAGATCGCATCCATTTGCGGTTGGCTGGCCCCGAGGAGTTGCGCCAAATGCTGCAAAAGTACGGTGACTGGGTAATGCGGGAGACTCTTGCCGTAAGCTTGGAAATCACTCAGCCAGGCGAACTTGCCGGAAGTGCAGGCGCCCCTGGCTTCTACCGAGAGGACGTGAAGGTCAACGGGCTGCCTGTGACCATTGAGGTCAAGAAGGCTGGCTGAACCTGGCGGCAGGGCTAGTTAGAGTCTGGCACCAGGCTGGTAGAGGTCTGGTAAGGATCTGGCGCAAGGGTGGTAGAGGTCCGGTAAGCCTGGATGGCCTGGTAGGCCTGCCGTAGGAGGGTTTGTTTGTCGGCAGGGACTGCTTGTAGGCCTTGTTCCAGTATGGCAAGGGCCTCGTCGTTCCTCCCTTGGCGCCAGAGTAGTTCTGCCAGATTGCAGTAGGGTTGAGGCAGGCCGGGGTCGTCAGCGATGGCCCGGCGATAGGCTTGCTCGGCCCCCTTGGGGTTTCCCATATCGCGCAAAGTGTTCCCCAGGCGGTTGCGCAACACGGCGTCTTCCTTTATAGCAAGCATTTCTTCGTACAGCTCAACCGCCTGCTCAAACAGTCCCAAGTTGTAGTAGGCGAGAGCCAGCTTACGCTTGAGGTTGATATCTTCCGGTGCAGCTGCGACGGCCGCCTCCAGGCGCGGAAGTAATGCCTCCCACTGATCCCGAGAGGGCTGTACGCGGCCCGGGGTGGGAGAGACAGTGGGCGGGGTCGAAATGACCGTCACAACCACCGAAGTTCTGTCTCCCGTCCCCTTATTTGCCGGAGTCTTGTCCTTGGAACCTGCTGCATTTAGAAGGTGGACGGCGACAAGCACTGCAGCAACGATGACCAGAGCCACCCCTGAGGCCAGAAGATGGCGTCGCGATGGGTGGAAAAGAGCCGTACCGCGTCGGCCGTTCACGGCACCACTACCGGCAGGGCGCAGGGCCGGACTCTTACTGTCGCCGGGATTTTGCCGGCCAGTTCTCCGTCGGTCTGGATCCATATTTCGTTGTCGTACAGAGGTTCTAGAACGGCTTCTTTGCCTCGTACACACACGACATGGGGGTCCCGCAAGTGAAGTCCTGCTGGAACCCTCATCCAGAAGACGGCCAGGCTCGGCCGCGTAGTTCCCGTAAAGATCAACATGTCCAACAGACCGTCGAACGGATCGGCGGAGGGTGTAAGAGTCAGGCTGCCAGCATACCGACGAGCGTTGCTAGCTACAAAGAAGGTGGCTTGATATTCCCTTTCTTGTAAGCGCACCAAGAAAGGTATTGGTGGCTTTGCCACTATATTCCGAAATCCTGTTGCAACAAAGGCGAGCTCACGCAAGTACCGCTTTGCCGTTGGCTGTATGCGCTTCACAGTAAGAGCGTCTATCCCCGCACCGACCATCAATAAGAAGACACGCTCGTTAACCTGGCCCAGGTCAAGAAAAGCGATTTTCTTTTGGAGCAAGACTCTGCAGGCCAAAGTCACTTCGCGAGGGATGCCCAACTCTTGAGCCGTGACGTTTACTGTCCCGGCGGGAATGATGCCCAAGGCCGCCGGGGTTCCCACCAGGCCATTGGCAACTTCGTTCACTGTGCCGTCTCCTCCAACTGCTACAACAACCTCGTTCGAGAAGGCCACCTCGCGGGCTTTGGCTGTTGCATGGCCGGGACTAAAGGTGGGAAAAAGTTCAGCCTGGAGCCCTTGATTCGCTAGGTAGCGCGCAGCTGTTAGGGCTGCGTTCTTGGCTTGTCCGCGTCCGGCGGAGGGATTGTAGATGAGCGCAAAGCTAGCCATTCTCAGGCTGAGGGCCGTGGTCGCTCTTGCCACAATCTGTGGGCAGTGGTCGCTTTTCCAACATCACCGGGCTTGAAGGGTTTGGAAGCGCGGAAGGGCGTAGAAGCACGTACTCTCTGTACCCTGCCTGTTTGGCAAGTTGGAGGGCCCGAGCAAAGTCTGCGCCTACCTCTGAGGGGTCATGGGCGTCGGAACCAAAAGTTATGGGCACCCCGTGCTCGTTGAGGCGGCGGAGTATGTCAAGACCGGGATAAGGCTCGCGCGCCGGCCGCCGGAGTCCGGCAGTGTTTATCTCTACTACGACGCCGGCGCGCGCGACACGCCCGGCCAGCGCATCAAGCTCTTTGTCTAAGGGACGATTTGGGCGGTGGCCAAACTTCTTCATGAGGTCAAGGTGGCCAAGAATGGTAAAGAGTCCCGTCTCAGCCGCGTCCCCGACCAACTCCAGGTATTCCACCCATAGGTCATCTATGTCCTCAAACTGATACCGAGCAATTTGCCGCGGGTCGTCAAATCCCCAGTCGCCAAGGTGATGGACCGATCCAATCACGTAGTCAAAGGGGTAGGACTCAAGAAGATCTTTTACCTCATAGATCGTGCTCGGTCGATAATCGGCTTCGATGCCAAGGAGCACAAAGCCGGGAAACTGTTTCTTTAGCTGCTGGATTTCTGCCACGTAGTCCGGGAGCTCATCTATTGACATGGATAGCGCGGGGTCCCGAACAGGAAGCAAAGGCAGGTGGTCGGCGATGCCGAGCGCTATCAGCCCCCGCGAACGAGCCTCGATCACATAGTCGGCAGGGGATCCGCTGGCGTGGCCGCAGCGGAAGGTATGGGTGTGGTAATCGGGCAGAGGGAGGTTGGCTGTCATCAGCTAGACCTGGGTGAAGGGTCTGGGGTGAGCGGGAGGGAGGGCGCGGGGGGCGCGCCTGCGGCGCGCCCCCCGCGCCTAGGCTGTTCCAGCACTTCGCTATCAACCAATATGGTGTAGGGCCCATCATTTACCAACGACACCACCATGTGAGCTCCAAACCTCCCTGTTGCCGTAGGCACGCCCAAATCCCTAAGAGCCCGGCAAAATTCTTCCACCATAGCTTCGGCTTGTTCTGGGTCGGCAGCATCCGAAAATGAGGGTCGCCGTCCGCGGCGATAGTCGGCGTAAAGCGTGAACTGGCTGATCACCAACGCTGAGCCTCCGGTGTCTAGGAGGGACAAGTTTGACTTGCCCTCGCTATCGGGAAAGATACGCAAGTTTGCCACTTTGGCGGCCATTTCTCTGGCTAATAGAGCACCTCTGTTAGGCAGCCTAGCTTGCTCGTTGCCTTCCAAAGTATCGTCTCTTTCCAAGGTATCGTCTCTACCCACCCCCACAAAGAGCAAGAGGCCAGGTCCGATCTTGGCGATCAGCTCACCGCCTACAGTAACCTCTGCCCTACTCACACGCTGCAACAGCACACGCATGACTACTCCAGTCTTATGATTGTCCCGCTAAGGCGGCGGTCCGGCAGCTCACTGTCCAGCCTCACCCAGGCAAAACGGTTCACGTAAACATCCTTGTCCACCGCCGGAATCACCACGGGCAAGTAGTTGCCCGTTAGCGCGATATAAGGCCCGCCGGGACGCGTCTCCTCCAGAATAAGGGCCTTCTGCACAGATCCCAAGAGTCTCGTGCGAAACTCGGCCTTTTTGCGCTCCGCGAGCTGCCTTAACCTTTCGCTTCGTTCATGAACTACCGCCGGAGGTATCTTCGGCTGCATAGCTGCGGCCAGGGTGCCCGGGCGGTCACTGTAGGCAAACACATGTAGGTAGGTAAGAGGAGACTCTGCCACAACAGCAATGGTCTCGGCGAACTCCTCATCTGTTTCTCCCGGGAATCCCACTATTACATCGGCTCCTATCGCGGCGTCAGGGAAGCGAGCAGCAATTGTCTTAACAACCGCTAAGTACGTTTCCGCCCGATACGGCCTATTCATACGAATAAGCACCGAATCGGCTCCACTTTGAAGCGGAACGTGAAAATGATGAGCCACCCGTTCTCCACCGCTCTCAAGCACAGAAAGTAAGTCCTCAGTTACTTCAAGCGGCTCAATGGAACTCAAGCGCAGGCGCTCAACTTGAGTAGACTCAAGCAGGTCCCGGATCAAGTCGCCGAGAGTTCCCTCCCCGCTGTCTTTCCCCCAGCTGCCCAGGTCAATACCAGCAAGCACGATTTCCCTGTAGCCCGAATCTGTCAACAAACGGACCCGCCTTATTACTTCACTGCGCGGCATGCTGCGGGCTGGGCCCCGAGCTTGCGGAACAATGCAGTAGCTACATCTCGAGTTGCAGCCTGTTTGGATTTTTAGGAAGGCTCTAGTATGCCCTGGGACGCGCGCAAACTCCTCGCTTTCAAACTGCGGCCGTTCGGGAAAAGAAGCCACGCACGTCTCCTTACTGCCCTTGTATGGCCGTCCATCTAGCTTGCTCGCGAGGAACGCGGGTAAACGGTACTTGTCGATGTTTCCCAGAACCAGGTCTACCTCTGGCATTTCAGATAACGCTTGGGCGTTTACTTGTGCGTAGCACCCTGTAGCCACCACAAGGCAGTGAGGATCCATACGCTTGGCCTGCCGAATCTGGCGACGGCAGTCGTGTTCGCTTCGGGCCGTTACGGCGCAGGTGTTGATCACCCGCACGTCAGCAGGTTGGTTCCAATCTACCAGGCAAAAACCGTGCTTGGCCAAGGCAGCTTGCATCTCCGTGGTCTCGCACTGGTTAACCCGGCAGCCTACAGTGCGGAAAGCCACTCGATATTTAGCAGTGGATGTATTCTTGGTGCACGACATCGACAACATCAAGAATGCCGAACAGGACTAAGAGAACGACCGGTGTGAAGCGCGACCAACATGATGGGCAGGATGTTAGCATATAGGGTGGCTGCCTCCGTGCGGGCAGGGTTGATCGCAGTTTGTGGGGAATCGTGAACTTCTTGCGTTCGCTACTACGCCGGGATCGGGTCACCGGTCAGGCGGTACGCTTTGTCATTGTAGGGCTGCTCAACACGTTGGTGGATTTGGGCGCCTTCTATTTGCTCACCTTGATTCCGGGGATGCCCACCGTTGCCGCCAAGGCTCTGTCCTACATACTTGGCATCTGCAACAGCTTCGTCTGGAATAAACTATGGACTTTTCGGGCTTGGGACTCACACCGCGGAAGGCGCGAGTTCGCTGTTTTCTTTGCGGTTAACATGCCTCCGTTCTTGGTAAATGTGATTGTATTTAGTTTGCTCGGCATTTGGATTGGCTCGGGCAGCCAGTGGGTGAGAATGAGCAAAGCTTTTGCGGCTGCCGTAGTGTCAGTGGCCTGGAACTTCCTTGGTAGTCGCTACCTTGCTTTTAGGCATACGGCACTAAGGAAGCCAGCAGGAAAGGACTAGTATGGCGCAGTCTTTCGCCCCTCGATTCTCGATTGTGGTGCCGGTGCATAACGAGGCGGAGTGTCTTGCTGCCGAAATCGCAGAGCTTACGCGTGACCTTGAAGCTCGGAAGGTCACTGACTTCGAACTTTTGCTCGCGGAGAATGGGAGTACCGACAGCACGGGGGAAATTGCTGAGCAGCTTGCTGCCGGGGACCCGAGGATCAAGGTTCTCAGGCTCCCGTTTGCTGATTACGGCGCGGCTATGAAGGCGGGCATGCTGGCGGCCCAAGGGGCTATGGTGGTCAACTTTGATATTGATCTACACGATGTGGACTTTATGTTGAAGGCCGCCAGCCTACTAGAAGAAGCGGATACAGGCCGCGAATCATCTGTAGGCGCTGGGGTTGGCGAAGCACGAAGGCTGGGCCAGGCTCCCCAACCAGGCATCGTTGTGGGCAGTAAATTGGTTAGAGGAGCACAGGATCGCCGCTCGTTTGTGCGGCATGTGATCTCCTGGGGCTTTACTATCATCCTGCGAGTTCTCTTCGATCCTCATATGGATGACACTCATGGGATGAAAGTTGTGCGCCGCGAGGTAGTGCAAGCCTATGCCCCGTCCACCATCATGACGACTGATCTTTTTGATACTGAGCTGATCATTCGAGCGCGGCGCGGCGGAGTAGCTGTGCTAGCTCTTCCAGTCACAGTGGAGGAGAAAAGGAAACCTCGTTCTTCCATAGCGCGTCGTATACCACGTACAATTAAGAACTTGGTGAAGTTGCGTCTTGCGTTGTGGAAGGAGAGGAAAGCTGGAGCTGGACTCTAGCAGGCGAGAGGACCTGGTCAGACAAGGCGGTGTTAGGGACTGGATTCCCAACATCATCGCCTTCTTGGCTATTTACTGTGTACTTCTCATCTTCTACCGGCCTAACTTGCTCTTTAGCCTCACCACTACCGCAGGCGGCGATACCGGGGCGCATCATTACCCAGCACAGTATCTGATCGAAGAACTGCTGCCGCATTTTCGACTTACCGGGTGGGCGCCAGGGTGGTATGCAGGCATGCCCATGCTGACCTTCTACTGGCCTTTCCCGTTTCTTCTCATCGCGATCCTTGACTGGTTCATGCCTTACCAGATCGCTTTTAAGATCGTTACCGTTATCGGTGTTTTTGCTTTGCCCGCAGCTGCCTATGCCATGGCGAGGCTGTGGCGGGTGCGGCGTCCGTTCCCAGTTCTGGCTGCGGTGTTTGCTCTGGCCTTTCTCCTAATGCAGAGCTACTCCATCTACGGCGGAAACATTCTTTCCACTCTGGCTGGCGAGTTTGGCTACATGATCAGCTTTGCTCTGGTGTTCTTGTTCTTGGGAACAGTGCACCGGGGCATGGAGAAACCAGGCTTCAATCTGCTTTTTGTCCTAAATTGCCTGATTCTGCTTGCCTTGGTCCTCTCACATATTGTCACCACAATTGTTCTGGTGTGCATTGTGCCTGGTCTACTCCTGGTCAATCCCAGGTGGCGGTCCTTTGGGTATCTAGTGGCAGTGGCGGTCGTGGGCTTCTGTCTGAGTGCATTCTGGTCTCTTCCGTTTGCTGCTCACCTTGAGTGGACCGCTCACATGGCCTGGAATCAACTCCATTCCCTAAAGGACCTGGTTCCCACAGCGCTACTGCCCGTAGCGGCTCTTGGACTCATTGGCATGGCCTATGCCATTGCTCGCAAAGAACGCAAGCTCTTGCCTCTGGCATGGATCACTTTCATCACGCTGGTAATCTTCTGGATCCTTCCGGACGGACGGCTGTGGAACGCCCGGGTGCTTCCATTCTTCTATTTCTCGCTTCACATGTGGGCTGCCTACGGCACAGCTTGGTTGGTGCGGCCGTTCGCCGTCATGATGCGTGACTTGTTTAGGTTGCGTGTTCTTACGGCACGGAGAGTGTATGTGCCCGTCGTGGCAGTAGTAGTGGGCGCGATTCTGGTTGTCACTAGCACAACGGCGGCGGGGTGGATCAAGTGGAACTACTCCGGGTACGAAGGCAAGAACCAGTGGCCCCTGTACAGGCAAATACTGGACTACCTGTCGACCCTTTCCCCTGGCAGGGTGATGGTCGAGCACGGTCAGAAGTTAGACGAATTTGGGACTCCGCGGGCGTTCGAAATAATCCCGTACTGGACTCCGCTTGACACCATGGAGGGGACGCTGATGGAGGCCTCTTTTACCGCACCCTTCCACTTTATCAACCAAGCGGAGCTATCAAAGCAGCCAAGCAACGCCATAATCGGGGTGAGGTACCCGGGACTTAATGTGCATCAGGGCATTACGCATCTACAGCTTATGAATATCCCCTATCTTATTGCCTTCTCTCCGGAGGTTAAGGCTGGCTTGGCTACAGACTCTCGAGTGGAGTTGCTGGCTTCTTTTGGGGACTACAACATCTACCGGATTGTTGGTTGCACCGGATATGTAGAGGTGATGAAAAACAAGCCCGTGCGCCTAAGTGTGAAGCAAAACGAGTGGCGAGACTTAGCAAATACCTGGTACCTAGATCCCACCGCGCTAGATGTTCCGTTTGTTTGGGATAGAGGAGAGGAGGCCCTCAAGCAGTTCGCTGAGATCACGCCGGAACAGGTCACCTCGGCCCCTGCAGTACCTATTAATACCGAAGGCCACGTTATCAGCGAAACCCTTGAGAACGAGAAACTTGTGTTTGACACCACCGCTATTGGTCAGCCTCACTGGATAAAGATCTCGTATTTCCCCAATTGGCATGTCGAAGGTGCTGAAGGGCCTTTCCTGGTGTCGCCCTCTTTTATGATGGTCATTCCCACCCAGAGTCACGTCACTCTCTACTACGGCCGAACGACCGTCAACACTGTGGGCCAGATTCTTGAAGGGCTGGCTTGGTTGCTGTTGTTGTGCTTAATAGCTTGGCGGTCAGTGCTGTGGTGGCGGCGCAGGAAACTGGCCGTAGCGGCGGTTGACGTTGGCCCCATAGAGTGGGCTTCGGAGGAGCAAGACGAAGCTCTACAGCGCGACGAAGACTAGCTCTGCTGGCCGATAAGGCTTGGTGGCGAAGATTCGATCAAAGTCACCCAAACTCGCCGGGTGCGGGGGCCGTCGAACTCGGCTAGGAAAATACTTTGCCAAGTGCCTAGCTGCAGGCGGCCCTGGTCGACTGGCACCAGAATCTGGTTGCCTATAAGGCTAGTCTTTACGTGGGCGTCAGAGTTTCCTTCATGATGGCGGTAGCCCCAATCTTTCGGGATGAGGCGTGAGAGGGTGGCCAGGATATCTGCTTGTACCGATGGATCCGCTCCCTCGTTTATCGTGACCCCGGCAGTAGTGTGGGGCACAAACACAAGAGCGATGCCAGAGAGGGTGGGAGCAGATTTGGCTATCGCGGACTGGACGAGGGAAGTAATGTCTACTAGCGCTTCGCGGCTTGGACTGCGGACGGTCAGTTCAAGGTGAGACATTGTCTGTCCCTTTTCTTGGGTACTCCTCCAGGAGTGATGGTAGGGTCTAATAGGTGGAGGTAAGGGGATTCGAACCCCTGGCCTTCGCGATGCGAACGCGACGCTCTCCCAACTGAGCTATACCCCCAAGACAAGCTCGTTTTGCCGGTTAGGCTGTGTATTTATACCACACAGAGCCAATGCGTGAGACTTTGTGCGGCTAATATTTCTAGGAGCATTGCGAGGAATAAGGAGTTTTATGGCGCCTATCAAATTCGAGCCAAAAGCGCGGCCGCGCGATCGTTCGCGGCCCAGCACCATTGCCCTCATCGCCCACGATAACAAGAAACCTGACTTATTGGACTGGGCGCGGTTCAATAGAGATACCTTGGCCGAGTACCGTCTGATAGCTACAGGCACAACAGGCAGCCTACTGGAAAGAGAGCTGGGACTAAACATTGAGAAGCTCCTCAGTGGTCCACTAGGGGGAGACCAACAGATTGGAGCCAAGATAGCCGAGGGCGAGATAGACCTTGTGATCTTCTTTTGGGACCCTTTGGAACCTCATCCTCACGACGTGGATGTGAAAGCTCTGCTGCGTATAGCTGTCGTCTACGACGTTCCCATGGCCTGCAACCGTTCAACAGCCGATTTCATCATCTCCTCGCCTCTGATGCGACAGGCTGGCTTTAAGCCTGAGGTGCAAGCACCGGCCTAGTAGGGCAGCAAGAGCGAGGAAGAAAGTACAGGTGGGAAAAAGGGGCGGCGGGCGCTTGGTGCGCGCCCGCCGCCCCTTTTGGCTTCCAACCATCCACCTCTGTCATCTAACCCTGGTAGCGACCCCTAGACGTCGGACGAGCTAGCGGCGGTACCCTCGCCTGCGCTTGGCGTTAGGTGTCTCTTAAGAAACGGCTCCACCAAATCGATGGGTAGCGGGAAGACGGTGGTGGAGTTTTTCTCGGCTGCGATTTCGGCCAGTGTTTGTAGATATCTAAGCTGTAACGCTGCCGGGGTTTGGGAAAGGACTTGAGCAGCCTGCAAGAGTTTCTCGGAAGCCTGGTATTCCCCCTCGGCTGCGATAACCTTGGCTCGCCTCTCCCGTTCCGCCTCGGCCTGCCGCGCCATGGCTCGCTGCATCCCGCCAGGGATCTCCACGTCTTTGATTTCTACTATGCTTACCTTTACTCCCCAGGGGTCGGTCTGCTCGTCGATTATCTCTTGGAGCCTCGCATTCAGCTTGTCCCTCTCTGTGAGCAGGTGATCAAGATCTGACTGGCCAAGCACGCTGCGCAACGTGGTCTGCGCGATTTGGGAGGTAGCCATGATGTAATTCTGGACCTGGATGACTGCTTTTGACGGATCAATGACCCGAAAGTAGACTACAGCGTTGACCTTAACGGGCACGTTGTCCTTGGTAATCACCTCTTGGGCAGGGACGTCCATGGTCACAATCCGCAGGTCTACGCGAACCACCCGGTCAATTATCGGGATAATGAAGAACAGTCCCGGACCCTTGGGTGGATTCACGCGGCCCAAGCGAAAGATTACTCCCCGCTGATACTCGGGAAATACTTTAATCGCCGCCGAAAGAATGATGATCACAAGAACAATCACGATGATAATGGCAGCTATCGAGCCTGGATCCATGGTTCCTCCTTGTCTTGAGCAGCCGACTGCTTGAGGGGCTCCACAATTGCGGTAAGTCCGGTCACCTCAACAACCCTAACACTCTCTCCTTTTTCAATCGTGTTTCCCGTAGTTCTCGCTTTCCACACCTCCCCTTGCACGCGAATTTGTCCCTCGGGACTAAGGGGAGATATGGCTACGCCAATAGCTCCCTGCAGGGTCTCGCTTCCCACGGCCGGGCGGCGACGTAGCACGCGTGCCACCGCTCTTATGACGATAAAGAAGAAAACGGCCACGACGATGGCCACCCCCACTAAGGCAAACCAGCTAACTCTGAGGTAGGGCGCACTCGAATTGAAAAGCAAGAGACCGCCAGCGATCAACGAAGCGGCGCCTCCCACTCCGAGAATCCCGTGGCTCTGAATCTTGAGCTCAGCAATAAACAGAATCATGGCTAGTACCACCAGGGCCACACCCACCAGATTTACCGGCAAGACCTGGAACGCGTAGAAGGAGAGGAGCAGGGCAATAACGCCAGCTACTCCAGCTACCCCAATGCCTGGAGAGCTGAGCTCCATGATTATTCCCAGTATGCCGATGGTCATAAGGATGTAAGCGACGTCAGGGTTAGCGATGGCGTGAAGAAAACGCTGAATCCACCCCATGCTCACTTGCTTGATTGGCGCCCCTGCGGTGTGCAGCGTGAGACCTTTGGGAGTTGTCACGTATCCGTCCATCTGCTCGAGGAGCGACTCCAGATCAGGCGCCAGAAACTCGATCACATCTTGCTTTAGAGCTTCCTCAGCAGGTAGCGAGGCTGCTTCACGCACCGCTTTTTCCGCCCAGTCGGCGTTTCGGCCGTGGGTGGTAGCAAGACTGCGAATGTATGCGGCAGCGTCGTTGGTCACCTTGGCCTTCATGGTCTCATCCATTTCCTCACCCAAGGCCACAGGAGTGGCGGCTCCCACATTAGTTTGTGGAGCCATAGCCGCTACATCAGAACCCATAAGGATGTAAAGACCGGCAGAGGCTGCTCGGGCTCCCTGGGGGTAGACATAGATGACCACTGGTATTGGACAGCTGATCTCAGCCTGAATGATGTCCCTCATGGAGGAATCAAGGCCACCTGGAGTATCGATCTGGACGACCAGTGCGGCTGCCCCTTCTTCGGCCGCTTTCTCCATGGTGTCGGTCAAGTAACTGGCCAGGGCCGGATCAATAACGCCCTTTACCTGCGTCACCCATACGGGGGACGTGGCGACAGAAGGGGAGTCAGTGGCATAAGCAACAGCCAGTCGAGCACCAGCGAGCAGCATTACGCCGAGCAAGGTGAAAACGAGAAGCAGCAGGAGGCTTCTCGCGTGCGCCGTTCTTATCCTGATTCTCACCTTAAGCCTTGCCTGATCCACGCTGCCGGACTGGGAGCGGAGGGAATGCGCCGCAGCACGCGGCGTAACGCCTCCTCAAGCTGGGGCAGAAGAAAAAGCAGACTGTGAAGCTGTGATTGCATTAGTAAGAGGCCGTTCTTTTCGGCGACCACGTTAAATCCGCAGGAGGCAAGCAGCCTAGGAGAGAAAAAGCGACAGGTTCCAAGTTCCGTGTGCGCGTCCCCTGCCGTGTCTGTGTCGATGGCTGCTATGGCAAAGACCTCGCTAGCCCCTCGGTGTCTAAGTTCATGCATCGCTCTGTGTACTAACCGGCGGGCCAGTAGTTTGCCTGTTCCGATCTCCGTCCACAGGCAGAACACCAGCGTCGATTCTTCGGGGAGAACGCCAAAAGGCAAGTCGCGAAGGCGGGATAAGGCGCCTGAAGGGCAAAAGCTAATCGACCCGAGCACATGTGGGGGATCTGTGACCAAGAGTCCGGTAGTGCCCCATGTGCTCTCTAGTTGTCTCATCCAGGCTCGCTTTCTCTTGGCAGCTGCCTCGGGCGGCAAAAGCTCCGCTCCTGCGGTATGCCACCACGCACATTCGCGGCAGCTTGGCGGCAACAGCCCTTGCCGAAAGGCGTGCAGGGGCAGGAAGGCGGTCATCTAGACCTCCTAGGAAGAAGCGGCCTCCGCAGGGTCTGTGATCTCGTCTACAAAGAGAGTGACAGCTCCAAGCTCCATGTCCAGAAGGGCGCGCACACGTTCCCGCACTGCTTGCTCCACTTTGGTAGCGACCTCAGGTATCACCGAACCCCAGGCCAGGCATACATGAATGTCCACGTCAAGTAGCCCGGACTCTCCCTCCTTGACAACCACTGCGCCCGAACCTTGATCGCGAGCCCAGGGCGAGATACTCCGCCATGGCGAGGAATGCAAAGCCACCACTTCCTTTACAGAACGGGCGGCGTCGGCCACGTAGGTCGCTACTACGGCGTGAGAGACAGTTGCTGTTTCGTGCTCACGATATTCACTCATCGCGCCCCCCGGGAGCTACAGGTAAAGTCTGGTTGCCTGCGGCTATGCCTGAGCCTCACAGGTAGGTCAAGTATACGTCATCGCCACACTTCTCACGAGGCTCAGGCAGCAACGTGACACCCGTGCGTTGCTTCACGCGCACACCAGTCTCCAGACGGTGGCCTCTGGTCTTGAGAACAGGCGGAACGGCAGGAAACTTACGCCAAGTCCTGCGGAGACAACCAGCTTACCTTTTCCCCATTGATAGACGCCCGAAAGATAGGCGTCGCGTGGCATATGGACAGGGCGGAGTCCAGAACGGGTGGGAA
This sequence comes from Thermoleophilia bacterium, assembly GCA_026415615.1. Classification (GTDB taxonomy): domain Bacteria; phylum Actinomycetota; class Thermoleophilia; order RBG-16-64-13; family RBG-16-64-13; genus JAOAGT01. The sequence goes on from JAOAGT010000009.1 coordinate 22,091, forward strand.
ATCTCAGCTGTCCTCCGTGCGTATGCCCGGCAAAAACCAGGGGAAACAGTCGGGCAAGCGGAGAATCAGAAGCCGGGGGCCGGTGGATCAAGAGGATCGGGAAAAGAGAAGTGTTGCCGGGATCCAAAAGGCTCTGGGCTTCGCTAGGAGAGCAGGCCTCTGCAGCGTCCTTGGCTGCGCGCAGCAAAGGGTGATCAAGCAGTGGACAGCCATGGGTAAGATAGTCGCCGCCGCAGATTGTGAGGCTTGCGCCCGATCGCGGCGGTAAGCATATGCAAGTGTCCTCCAAGAGGGTTATTCCTGCCTCTTTCCACAGAGGCTGCGTATTACGGGGTTGCTCCAGGAAACCTGTCGTGATCCCGTATTCGTGGTTCCCAGTTACAGCAAATATGCCAAGCGGGGGTTTAAGGCGGGTAAGGAGATCAATGCACTGGTGATCGTCTGGGCCTCCGGTAAGAATGTCGCCGGTAAGAAACACTAGATCCGGTTTGACTTCCTCTGCCCAGCGCACAGCTTTAGCCAGGAGTCTCATGTTGAGCGCGAACGCTCCTGCATGAACATCAGACAGGTGAAGAACAGTAACTCCTGACCATGGTCGAGGCAGACCCGGAACGTGAAGCGGCAACTGGCGAAGCCTCACCCACTGAGCCTCAAGGTACAAGTAAAGGGGGACAGTGATCCCTATCCCTGCTAAACAAGCGGCAATCAGACTCTCACGACACTTGGCGTCTGGTTTCATGAGGTATATGGTAGCCCGGTGGTTGTGGACATACACACATCGGCTGAGCAAGAAGGATGTTAGGTTGTCAGTGAGCAGAGTGGATATCTCCAAAGAACTGGCAGTTTCTCTTCTACGCCAACGCGGCCGCCGCCCCTTGTCGCCGACTGAAGAGAGGTGGCTAGTTTGTACCGCAGAGATGGCGGCAGCGGGAAAACGGGTCGCTCGGAGGCTGTGGGGCACTATGTCGGGAAGAAACGTCCTTGGCAGGGGTGCCGGGGGAGACCGTACTCTCCATATTGATGACGCGTGTGAAAGAGCCATGCTTAAGAAGCTGGAGGCTCTAGCTCCCGAGCCGTGGTCTTTAGTGTCCGAGGAGGCGGGGCTGGTCGAGCGGCAGGGGACAGCTTGCCGGGTGTTGGTAGATCCCCTGGACGGAAGCCTGAACGCCAAGCGGGGACTGGCCCCATTTGGGGCGTCCATAGCAGTGGCTCACGGAGAGAGCCTTGCCGACGTTTCGGTGGGCTATGTGGAAGACTACACACGGCCCTGGCGCTTTGCAGCCGTACGTGGCGCAGGGGCTGTGGTTTCGGGAAGACACGGAAAATCAACAGCAGTTGACCACTCGACAGAAGATCGCCCAGACGTTGTGGAGGTTATGCTCCTTGAGTTGGGTAGCCCCAGCCGATACGAATTTGCGGTCGAGGAGCTTGCCCTCTTAGCCAGTGAAGAACATGAGAGCGACTTGCGGATAAGGCAGGTTGGCTCTTTGGCCTTATCACTTTGTTACGTCGCGGCGGGCTTAGCTGATGTTTTGGTTGCTCTAGTACGGTCGCGAGCGGTGGATATCGCGGCTGGCCTGCTAATTCTCGTTGAAGCCGGAGGGGGCGCGGCTCCGTTGGGCAGGCTTGATCTCTGGGACGCACCCCTCGATCTCGAACGACGCTCAGCTTTTGTTGCGTGGCGCCCCGGGCTAGACGCCAGTAAGATGCAGGAGCGCGTAGGCAAGCTGTATCAGAAACTAGCGCTCTGAGCCAAGGATGCGGTCAGCTGCCGCAAGGGCATAGAGCTGTATTTCCGGATCCGGGTCGTCAAGACAGCGTTGTAGAAGTTCCAGATGGGCTGGGCTGCCAATCTGCTCCAACACGTCGATAACCGCTTTCCTGAGCTGGATGTCTGTAGACATCTCGAAAACTCGGGCTAGCTCTTTGGGGTCCAAAAGAGCAAGCGCCTTTCGCTGCTCGCTTGAAGGCAAGGCAAGGACGCTCTCGGCGGTAGGCTCTTGTTGGGCAGGCTCTTCCACCACCGGCTCGACGACCTCGGCAATTTCTTCTTCGAGAGGGAGTTCCTCGATCTCCAAGAACTCCTTTACCTCTTCGACCGGTGTTTCTTCATAAACCACCGCTTCAGCCTCCGGCACTTCGGGTACAGGTGCCTCCACTTGGGGTTCTTGCTCGGGCGGCGCGGGTTGATTTACGTCGAAATCCTTGGGACCCGCGCTCTCGCTTAGCTGCTCCTGTGCTTTGGGCTCCGCGGAGACGGGCTCGCTACTATCGGACAGTTGTGCTGGCCCTTGCTGGATAGGCGGCTCTCCCGACGTGAAGGCTGCTGCCCCAGCAGAGCTGGCGGTGGCTGTCTCCCCAGATGTAGGGGTGGCTGTTTCTCCGGATGTGGGGGTGGCTGCTTGACTGTCTTGCGGCGCTTGTTGCGGCTCGCCAGCTCGATTTACCTTTGCCGCTGCCAACGCGGCAGCGTACGCACGCAGGCGGTCTAGGCGAAGAGGGGCAAATTGACTTTTCTTCAGGTCGGGGGGCAGCTCGAGAGAGCTTATGGCTGCGATGACCCGTTCTGGCTTAAAGATGCGAAGACGGGCAAGGTCTTCATCAGTCAGGTCTCCCCAGCCCCGCAGCATGCTATCCAAGGTGTCTCTTAACGGGTCGACGGTTGGCAACGCGGCAAGGCCGGTAGGTAGGCGGGCGCCTAAGCCGGAAGAGACCGGAACTCCGACAGAAGGCGACCGGACCGGCGCAGGCGGTTCAGTAGGCGAAACTGGCTCCGAGGAGGTCTTGACCCGGGACTTCGGCGCTGCTGTTGCAGGGCCAACCTCTTTGGGTGACGCCTTTCTACGTCTGCGGATGACTAGGAGCAGTACTATCAGAAGCAGTACCACTACTGCTATTAACCCAGGCAGTGTGTAAGAGCTGCCGAAGAGCTCCGGAAACTCAAACATGTAAGCTTGCCTCCTGCAACCCCAAGAGATGGGAGTGGATACTCTCTAACATTTCCATCATACTCTAACGCCAGGCGGTTTATCGGCTAAGGGAAGGCCAATGATTACGAGCAGACTGATCGATACCCATTCCCATCTCTTGCCCGGGCTAGACCACGGGTGCCCGGACATGCAAACAAGTCTCGAGATGGCACTAGCGGCGGCGACGTCGGGCGTGCAGATTGTAGCTTGCACTCCTCACCTGACAGAGTGGGACCCTGATCTCATTGTGAGTGCTCGCGATACGGCTACTGCTGTTCGAGACGTTCTCGCCCGCGAAGGAATTGAGCTTGAGCTTCGTCTCGGGTTTGAGGTGGACGTTAGTCTCCTCGTTGGCGCGCCCTACGACAGGCTGAGAGAGCTTACCTTGGAGGGGACCCCAGGTGTGTTGGTCATAGAGACCCCATACCACGGGTGGCCGTTCTATTTGGAAGAGATCGTGTTTGACCTCGCCAGCCGCGGATTCACGCCTGTTCTGGCCCATCCGGAGCGAAACGATCGGGTACAGAGGGACCCCTCGCTATTGGCGAGGTGCAGGCGCGCCGGGGCGCTCGTACAGGCTACTGCGGGTAGCTTGGGCGAGCCCTTCGGAAAAGAGGCCGAACGTTGTTTTTTTCGTCTTGTAGCTCTTGAGCTTGTGGACTTAGTGGCCTCGGATGCCCACTGGTTTAGGCGGGAAGATTGGACCATGGAGAGGATGCTGATTCTATTGGAAAAGTGGGTTGGAGCGGAGGACTTGCTTACTCTCGCCTATGCCAACCCATTGCGTCTGGTGTCAGGCGACTGAAACTGGCGGGGCTCTTGTGCGTTGTCGGAAAGAAGCTTTTCAATTAAGATAATTAAATTAATTAACTAAATTGTTGCTGGTTGATGCATGCCTGAGCAAAACGACAAACGCGAACGTATCATACGGGAGATCATCAAGGTGCTTCCTGATGTAGCTAAGGCTCTCAAGGAGGCTGTGGCTGCTCATGGGTCTCTCGGGCTGCCGCCCGGGTGTCACGTCACCACGGCCGAGATGCGTGTGCTCATCCACCTTGCCGAATATGGGGCGCAGACAATGACCGAGCTAGCCCAGGGTATGAAGATGACCAGGGCGTCTGCAACCAGTTTGGTACGGCCACTTGTGGCGCTTGGCCTGGTTAGGCGGTGGCAGGATCCCCAGGACGGACGCGTGGTGCACGTGGAACTCACTGAGCGCGCTAAAGAAGCTGCTGACAAAGTCATCTCTGGGCTTCGTGAAGAAATCGAGGCGGTTCTGGCCAGAGTGGAAGATGACAAATGCGCCATTTTCCTTGAGTGTTTGGAGAGATTTGCTCGTTCAGCAGGAGCCGGTCAAGGTAGCAGAGTGGAGGTGAACCGTTGACTGCAGATGCTCAACCTCTGACTGCGGACATCACGCAGAGCCGCAGACGGTGGGGAATCCTAGCCATTTTGTGCGTGGGCACTTTCATGCTCCTCTTGGACGGCACTATCGTGAATATTGCCATCCCAGACATCATGCTTGCCTTCAAGACGGGATTCTCCCAGGTAGAGTGGGTGATGAACGCCTACCTGCTTGTGTTTGCCGTGTTGCTCATCACCACTGGGCGGCTTGGCGACCTGTACGGGCGAAGACTTATGTTTACGGCGGGGCTTTGCCTTTTTACTTTGGCCTCGCTTGCCTGCGGGCTGGCCCCGGCTGCTGGCTGGCTGATTGGGTTTCGAGCACTGCAGGGGTTAGGCGGCGCTCTCATGATGCCAAACACTCTCTCTATTATCGCAAACGTGTTTTCTTCGCATGAAAGAGGCAAGGCCCTTGGTTTTTGGGGCGGAGTGAGCGGCTTCTCGCTGGCCCTGGGACCTAGCCTTGGCGGTCTGCTGGTGGAGGCTGGCTCCTGGCGATGGATATTCTTCATAAACGTTCCCATCGGTGTGATTCTTCTAGTTCTAACTCTGCGTTACGTTCCTGAGTCAACCGATCCCACCTCGGTCAAACAGGTCGACATCCCAGGGGTAGCAGTTCTAACGGCTGGTCTTTTCGCCCTCACATTTGCTCTCGTGGAGGGGCAAAAGTACGGGTGGACCTCGCCGCTAATTCTGGGGTTGTTCGCGGGCGCGGTAGTTGCGTTGGCCGTTTTTGTTTGGATTGAAAGAAAGCAAGTGCAACCGCTGATCGATCTTTCTCTATTTAGGAATCGCACTTTTAGTGTCACGAACTTTGTGGCGTTGCTTCTCTTTTTTGGAATGATGGGTGTTTTCTTTCTGCTGCCGGTTTTCCTGGAGGCCATCCTGGGGTATAGCGCCGTTAAGGCCGGATTGGTCATGACGCCGCTAGCAGCCATAGTGATTGTGGCCTCTCCCTTGTCTGGTGCTCTGTCGGATCGCATAGGTCCCCGTTGGCTGATGTTTATTGGGATGTTGATTGCTGCTTTAGGCTTCGTGCTGACCCGTCGCGTGATGGAACTGCATGGGTCCTGGCAAAGCCTTGTTGTGCCCTTCATAGTGTCTGGTTTTGGCATTGGCATGGTGACCCCACCCAGTACCTCTGCCGTGATGGGTTCAGTTGTTCCCGAGAAAGCGGGGCAGGCTTCGGGAGTGCTCTCCAGTGTGCGCCAAATTGGCTCGGTTTTGGGCATTGCAGTATTAGGGGCGGTTCTTCAAAACCGGGCGGTGGCCTACATTCAAGCGGGAATTGCCGCCAAACTCGATGCAGCACCATTCCCTTTGTCCACAGGGGTAAAAGAGGAAATCATTAGGGCAGTTGGCTCCTCCGCCATTAACATGGGGCAGATCAGGGCGGGTGGCGGGTTTACTGGCTCGATGTCGCAGGGGATGTCGGATCTCATGGCGCAGGCGCCGGCCCAAATGAAAGAGCAGATCGGCGAATTCTTCAGGGAGTTATTCAGCATGGACTTTCTTATGGGCGAGTTTGCCCATGCCATGCGCACCACTTACATCTGCTCGATCGTGCTTATGCTCGTTGGCGCCTTGGTAGCTTTGGGAGTGGCTAAACTTAAGCCGAGGAAGCGTCCGAGAGCAAACCAGGCCGAGGGGTGACGCTGTCACCGGGAGGGTGTTGGGGCGCGCTGCCCACAAGATTGTGGGCAGCGCGCCCTTATTTTCCGGCTTCCCGACAGCGGGTGCTTGGTTGCCAGCTTGCCGATAGCGGTCTCTTTGCCATCAATGACTGCACGGTGTGCTATCGTCACCGCTGCGAATATGGCGGCTGCGATCGTGACGGCTTGGTCTAGGGGCGAGCTGGCGCGTCAGTCGTGTGGCAGTGTTAGAGTCAGACCAGGTGTCAAGTGGATACGGAATATCCTCATGTAGAGTACCTAGCTTCGATCGTCCCTCTGGTGGATGGTTATCTGCGGCGGTATCTAGCCAAATACCCGCCAGGCAGTCCCCTTCATAGATATCTGTACGGGATCCTGGACGAGTTCATCGCGCGCGGCGGTAAGCGGACGCGGCCAGCGCTAGCCATGCTTGCTTGCGAAGCGGTTGGGGGCGAGCCAGTGCGGGCCCTGTCAACCGGCTGTGCCATTGAGTTTTTCCATGCAGCTGCTCTTATTCACGACGATATCATGGATGCCAGCGAGCTTAGGCGGGGTGCTCAGTGCGCTCACTTGGTGCACGGGGAACCGCTTGCTATAAACGCCGGCGACTATGCTCTTAGCCTAGTCTGCACCATTGTGGTGGACGATCCTCTTCTTGACGATGCTACAAAGCTCGCTGTTCTTCGCGTGATCGGGGAAATGAGCGAACGCACTATCGAGGGGCAGGCGCTTGACGTGGGATGGGTGCGAGATGAGGTTTTCGACCTAACCGTGGACGACTATATGCACATGGCTTTAGGTAAGACTGGCTACTACAGTGGGATCGCTCCGCTCAAAGCTGGCGCCATCATTGGCGGGGGGACGGCCGAGCAAATTGAAGCCTTGGCAGAGTTTGGCAAGCATTGTTCCATTGCTTTCCAGATACAAGACGACCTGCTCAATCTTGTGGGCGACGAGGCGACCATGGGCAAGGATCGACTAAGCGACATTAAGGAAAGCAAACGTACGCTCATGGTTGTCCATTGTCTAAGCGTGTCCGCTCCCGCTGATCGGAACCGTCTCGTAGAGCTGCTTCGCCTGGGGCGGACAAAGACTACCGAGGAAGCGGAGGAGATACTCGAGTTGCTGGAGAAGTATGGCTCGCTCGAGTATGCTCGCTCGGTGGCGCGCGATCTGGTGACTCGCGGGCGCTCGTATCTTGAGACCCTTCCCGACTCAACGGCTCGCCGGATCCTGGCTTCCATGGCCGAATACTTCTTGGATAGAGAGGTGTGACCCTCGAGGCGCTTAGGCTGCAAATTGGTCTTCGGTCAAGAAGTCCAGTTGTCCCCGCTCATACAAGCGAAACAAGGCATCTACTACCTGAGGATCAAACTGTCCCCCGCGCTCGCGACGCATCTCCGCCATGGCGTCAGGAATGGTCCAGGCTTCCTTGTAAGGGCGCTTATGGATGAGGGCGTCAAATGAGTCAGCGACTGCCACAATGCGGGCGGCAAGAGGGATTTGCTCGCCTTTCAAACCGCGAGGATAGCCCCTTCCGTCCCAACGCTCGTGGTGACAAAGGGCAATCTCTTCGGCCATCTGTACGAGTTCTGAAGTACCACCGCTTAGGATTTCAGCGCCAAGCACAGAGTGTCTGCGCATAATCTCGCGCTCGTCGTCGTTGAAGGGTCCTTGCTTGAGGAGTACGACGTCCGGGATGGCTACCTTTCCGAGATCATGAAGCGGGGCGGTGCGGGCGATGAGCACTACCTGCTCCGGCGGAAGGCCGAGTTCCTCAGCCAGCATACGACAGAGCTCGCCAACTCGCTCGGTATGGCGGCCAGTAGCGTCGTCCCGGTACTCCGCCACCTTTGCTAGGCGCTCAAGTAGCTCGAGGTGCGCCTGTCGTAACTCCTCTGTTCGTTTTTGCACAAGTTTCTCAAGAACACCTCGAGCCATATAGAGTCGAAGACTGAGAAAGCGCGTCTCCAGGAGAGACTTAACGGCAGCAAGAAAGACTCCGAGATCAATCGGCTTGGTTAGGAAATTCATGGCCCCTGCTTCGAGCGCTTGGAGACGAGTGTCTGGCTCGGGTAGGCCACTAATCATCAGGACCGGTAAGAATACGTCTGCACGCAAGTGTTCGCTTAAGCGGGTGAGGAAATCATAGCCGCTCATCCCGGGCATGTTGACATCCAGCACAATCAGGTCGGGCAAGGCCTCCTCGATAGATTCGAGTGCCTCCTGCGGGTCGGTGTATCCCGCAACATTGGTGTAGCCAGCGTTCTGTAGGGCGCGGGTCAGGAGTCGGACGATGCTGGCTTCGTCATCGACAACGAGAATTCTAGCTTCGGGATGGGTTGCCTCGCTTGTCACGGTTCTCCCCCGGTTCGCTGGGCTCTGGAACGTATTTCTGCGCGAGTGGCTTGCTTCCTGCAAATCCGGGCCCGAGCTTTGATTCTACCACTTGTATAATTATTTCGCTCAAGTGAATGTAAAGCAATGTCAAGTGTTAATGCGAAGTCTGTACCCACGCTTATGCGCAGCGCATAGGGCTGGGTTTGAAGCGCGCGTTCCTGGAAGGGACGCGCGCTTCATCAGCGAGACCCTCTTCCTCACTGAGACTCTCTCTCACCGAGGTGCTCTCTCTCACCGAGGTGCTCTCTCTCACCGAGGTGCTCTCTCTCATTCTTCGCAGCTAGCCACTGTGGCCGCTGCTTTCTCGTCAAGAGCTATGCGTGCGGGGCAGCGCTGTTTTACTGGATCCAAGCGCAGGGTGACCGCGAGTGCTAGAACGGCAATCGCGCATGCCAAGAAGAAGGGAACCTGGTAGCCGACAAAATTGAGGATGTAGCCCGCAAAAATAGGCACAACCACCGAGGTGGCGTGAGAAAGAGTTACCCCCATGGCTAAGCTGGGAGACACGTCCTCGGGCGCGGCGATCTTTCGCAGGTAGGTGGAGGCTCCAATATACGACACAGGGGCTATCACCGAGTAAAGCAGGTAGAAGAAGCAGGCCACCGCCACATGGTTTGCAAGAGCGTAGCCTCCAAGGGCGATTACGTAAGCTAGGCTCACCAAAGAAAGCGATTTCCGCTCGCCGTAACGGTCGATCATCTTTCCCAGACGCGATGCTGTGACCATGCACAGGAAAGTGACGCCCAGCATCATCATGGACACTTCGGAGACGTCCAACTTGAACCGATTTACCAGAACCCAGAGTCCAAAGGAAAAGAAGACTTGCTGCCTCGCACCGTCAAGTAAACAGAGCCAATAGTAGTAGTGATACACCCGGCGAAAAACAATCGGTTCCCGCTTTGGCGGTACTTTACGGGGCTGTCCTTCATGTAGATGAGGAAAGCCCACCACAGCAATGGCTCCAATGACAGCCACGATTCCTAGAATCACAAAAGTAGGACGGAAACTCAGCCAGTTGAGGCGGAATGTAACCAAGATCATAATGAGAGCGGCGAAGGTGCCTATCTGGCTAATAGCGCCAAGCCGGCCGAGGACTGTGCCGCTCTTGGGGATGGTAGTAAGACTCATGCCGAGATAGGTCTGGGTCTGCATCACTGTATGCATGCCAAAGCTAGTGATAACCACCCAGGGGACCACCGACCAGAAGTCATGAGACAGGGAAAAAAGCGCATAGCCTACGCCTAGGACCACTAGGGCGCCAGCTGTCAGCCTTTGCAACGAGACTTTGTAAAAAAGAGCGGTAAGAAAGATGAGAACAAAGCCGCCGATCTCGCGGATGGCGGTAATGTATCCAAATTGGGGTCCAGTCAAGTGGAGGACGTCATTGAAGTAATTCGTGACAATATTGAGTTGCGCGTTCATGGCAAAGCCGAATGCCGCCGACATGACTGCGAGCATGATGAAGCCACGGCCCGCCGGAGTACGCCACATTTCGCGCATCAAGAAACCTCCGTGAAGTCGGGAGAAATCCTGGGGTCCTACGGGAAGTGAGGCGAGGACTTGCGCGCATTCTACTACAAGTGTCAGGCGCTATCTACGCTTAGTGGGGCCGTGAAAAGGGGTTCGATTCTAGCCGGCTTGCTGGTAGTGGTCATCGCCCTACTTATACAGGCTGGCTCGGCACTTGCGGTGCTAGTGATTGACCGGGTCGGAGTCGTTGCTGCTTTGTGGCTGCGAACCGCCTTCGCTGCCGGTCTTCTTGTGGCGGTTCGTCCTTCGTCAGTGCGGAAACCTTGGCGTCGGTACTGGGCAATTCTTCTTGCTCTTACCTTTAGTCTGGTGGCCATGAATCTCAGTTTCTACGAGGCCATCAGCCGAGCGCCGGTCGGACTTGTGGTGACGATTGAGTTCCTAGGGCCTTTGGGGGTGGCGGTGGCTGGGTCGCGGAAAGTCCTCGACCTTGTGTGGGCAGGTCTGGCCGCTGCCGGGGTAGCCTTGCTTGCACACCCAGGAGGGGCGATTCAGGGGCTTGGGCTGACATTCGCCCTTATTGCCGCCTGCTCGTGGGCTGCGTTTATTGTGCTAGCCAAGCGAGCCGTGAGCCTCATGGAACCCTTGCAGGTGGCTACGTTAATGCTGTTGGGTGCAACTGTAATGGTGACTCCGCTGTGGCTGGCCACCGGGATCAGACTCGGGGGCCAGGGACGTGCCGTCCTTTTGGGCTTGGCTGTTGCCGTATTGTCGTCCGCTGCCCCGTATTTCTTGGAGCTAGTGGCCATCAAGAGAGTGCGGGCTTCCACGTACGGGGTGCTCCTAAGTATTGAACCAGCTGTAGCCGCCCTGATGGGGTTTGTGATTCTGTCGCAAGGACTTGGCGCAAAGGAGATCGGGGGTATCTTTGCGGTGGTAATTGCCGCAGCGGGGGCGAGTTGGCTGGGGGAAGAAAGCAGGCAAAAGACAACGCGTGAATCTGGAGAAAAACGGGAGCAGTCCTAGAAAGCCGCGGTAGACAAAAGAAGGGCGGGGCGCGCCTACCGGCGCGCCCCGCCCAACGCCTGCATCTGTGTCCTACACTTTCCCCTCGTTTACAAGCCGAGCAAAATGAGCAAAGCTGCGGTCATAAGTGCGCTCAGCGGCAGCGGGGAAAGCACAGGCGGGAAGTTCCCGGTTCCTAATGTGATAAGCCAGGCAGTCGCAGCAGATGCCCTTGCGGGAGCAAGGCTCATAGGAACAGTTACACCGGGCAAGATTCTTTTCTTTCTTGCATTCCACAGGCCAAACTCCTTGAGCGAACTCCTACGACGGCTAGGACATAAGTAGCACCGGCTTTACTGCTTTACCTTCATGCGAAGCTTCGAAGGCTTCGTTGATCTGGGAGAACGGGAAGGTCATGATCAGACGGTCAACGGGGAACCGCCCCTGCTTGTACCACTCGATCATGCGAGGAATGAACACCTGTGGGATTGAGTGCCCGCCCATGATGAATTGGACGCGCACTGCCTTGGAGAACATCTCGGTCGGGCGCTCCCCAAGAGTCATCCCGCTGGGTACTCCAGCTACGCCAAAGATGCCGCCATACCGGAATAGGTTGGCTACGATCGGCCACGGAGCAGGTGAACCGGAGGCGTCAAAGGCAAACCTAATACCTTGGGGCAGAATCTCCCGAACCTTAGCGACAACATCTTCCTGAGCGGCGTTGATCACATGGGTTGCTCCTACCTCAAGGGCGAGGTCCAAGCGCTCGGGCTTGATGTCTACTACGATGATCGGGTAGACGCCAGCCAGCTTTGCGGCCATAACGGCAGCCAAACCTACCGCGCCTGCGCCAAAGACCAAAAGATCATCCTGGGGACCCATACCCATTGTGTTAAGGACAGAACCGGCTCCGGTCATAACCCCGCACGGGAGGGCAGCTAGCAGCTCCGGCGGCAGGTCCTTATCCACCTTAACCACGGTACTGACGGACGCAATGGCATGGTTGGCAAAAGAAGACTGCTGGAAAAATGCTCCGCCTATCCATTCTCCCTTGAGCTTTATGGTACGCGACCCATCTGGCCGTGAGCCAGCGAACAAAAGCCCAAACTGCTCCTCGCAGATATAGCGCTGGCCGCTTAGACAATTAAGACATTTGCCACACGCGGGCCATGAAAGGATTACGCGGTCCCCCGGCTTTAGATCCTGGACACCTGGGCCCACTTCTTCGATTATTCCCACGCCTTCGTGGCCGATTACACAGGGCATGGGCATGATGTACTGCATGGTGGCATCGGTGTGACAGATCCCGCAGGCCTCTATGCGGACTAGCACTTCACCGGCCTTGGGGTCGTCAAGCTCAACTTCTTCCATGGAGTACGGAGTACCTGGTTGGTAGAGAACAGCAGCACTGGTGATCTTACCCATACGCTACTCCTTCCGCGGTTGGTAAGGGTTTTTGGGCATCGCGCTACCCTCCGGCCAGAGGAGGAACCACAACAATCTCGTCCCCGTCGGCAAGGACGGTAGCTTCGTCACGTAGGTCTCCCTGCAGGTTACGGCTTACAAGTACGCGGCGGGTAAATATACGATTTGTCGCATCCCAAGCCCATTCGGGCAGCTGCCCCTCAACATTCGGAGCAATGGCGTTCAAGAGATCCCTGTAGGTGGAGCCGTCGGCCAGCTCCACCTCCAGGGAAGGACGACCAAGTTGATTGCGGAAAAAGCCCAAAAAGCTAACTTTTACGCGCAAGCCTAGAACTCTCCCGCGATCTCAAGAAGACCCAGCTCTTCCAGCTTCTCCTTGGTGGGTCGGCCATTTTCATCCCAACCACGCAGGCGGTAATACTCCGCCAGCTGCACGGCAAGGTTGGGCACCTTACCGGCGTGGCTGCCCTCGGTAACAGGTTGCAGCAACCTCTTAGGCAGCACATCATCGGCTCCGGTGATGCCGCATTTCAGACTGAAGACCCGTTGCATGTTGGTTATGCGCTCGCCCGTTTTCGCCACGCGCTCAGGTGTCCATGGTTCGCCAGTTATGGCCTCAAGGACATTGGCCATATCGGGATAACCCATGCCGTCAGAAGCCATCTGGCATATCACTAGCGAGCCAGTTACTGACGCCTTGTCCTGGCCCACGATGGCCAGATAGCCTTTGCGCTCGTCGGCGAAGCGGTCTATTTCAAGGGGCTGACCAGTATCCGGCATGGGAGCGCCTTGCTCAAACACAAACGAGGCGCCGTGCATATGGCAAGCGCCGCGTGGGCCGGTGGCGTAGGTGGCTGCCATAGAGAAATAAGCCCGCGGGTCGTGATAGGGCACCTCCATCCCCTTCACATGGACGGCAAACTCCTCAGTGCCCCGGCCAATCTCGGCAGAAGCTCGCTTGACGCCCTTGCCCAGAATGGCTCCGAGACCGCGGCCCTGGCAAATCTGCTCCGTCATCTCGATAATCGCGTCCACATTTCCCCAGGTAAGCTCGCAGCCTGCCTCTTCCTTGGTTATGATGCCTTTTTCGTAAGCTTCCATGGCGAAGGCGATGGCTGCGCCTGTGGAAATGGTGTCCACTCCGTAGCGGTTGCAGAGATCGTTTGCCCAACACACGGACTCGAGATCCTTGTTCATTAGCATGGTGCCGAAAGCAGCCAAGGTCTCATACTCTGGGCCTGGGCCTTCCATGGCGAAGCGGCCTTCGTTTATGCGAATCCACCGCGCGCAACGGATGAAGCATCCCTGGCAGGCTGCATGAGGCACAAGAATGGTTTCGGCCATGCGCCGGCCGCTTAGGGCCTCGCATCCCTCCGGCCAGATACCTTTCGCCCAGTTCTGATTAGGCACGTCACCGCTGACCCAGCCGTGCTCCATCAAGAAGCCAGTGCCGTAAGGAGTAAAGTTTGCGACCACTGGATGATGACTTAGCACCTCCCGCAGCTTCTTAACCGCCTCGCGCAGTCTGGCTTCGTCAGCTACTGGCGTTTTGCCGGTTCCCCGCACGGCGATGGCTTTAAGATTCTTGGAGCCCATTACTGCTCCTGCGCCGCCGCGACCAGCAGCGCGACCTTCGTCGTTCATCACGCAGGCCAGCAGGATCTGCTTCTCTCCAGAAGGTCCAATACAAGCAACTTTGATCTTGTCATCGCCGAGCTCTTTGCGAATAACCTCTTGAGTCTCAAAGCTGTCTAGGCCCCAGATGTGGGATGCGTCGCGAATTTCGGCCTTGCCGTCGCTGATCCACAGATAAACGGGACTATCGGCTTTGCCCTCCACGATGAGGCCGTCGTATCCGGCTAATTTGAAATCGCGCGCCCACCAACCGGCAGAGCTTGAGTCAAGCCACATATTGGTAAGCGGCGATTTGGTGCAGACCTCGTACCGTGCACTAGTGGGAAAGATAGTGGCGGTAACCGGGCCGGTCATGAATACCAGCTTGTTAGCCGGACTCAGCGGATCGGTGTCGCCAGGCACCTCATCATTTATCAGACGGGCAGCGTATCCAGCGCCGCCGATAAAGGCCCTTGCTGTCTCGGGATCGATTGGCTCGTCTTTGCATGTCCGAGTAGTAAGGTCCACTCGCAAGAGCTGTCCCATGTAGCCGTCCAAGGTGGTCACCTCGCTTCCAGTAGACTACCGAGCTTAATTGGCCGAACCTCTTAGAGCCCGAGGTAAGCCTTCTTGACATGCTCGCTGTTTGCCAGCTCCGAGCAAGGCCCCTCGAGCGCGACACGTCCATTCTCCAAGACGTAGGCGCGATGCGCAATAGCTAACGTTTGACGCACGTTCTGTTCGACCAGCAGAATCGTTATTCCCTGCTCCGCTAGGGTCTTCACGATGTGAAAAACCTCGGCTACGAGTAAGGGGGCGAGTCCGTTGGAAGGCTCGTCGATAAGGCACATCTTGGGCATGGACATTAGGCCGCGGCCCATAGCTAACATCTGTTGCTCGCCTCCGCTTAGACTGCGGGCGAGTTGATGTTCTCTCTCTTTGAGCCTCGGGAAAAGTTCATACACGCGCTTCAAGGTGTCTTTGCGGTACTTCCACGAGTGGCCAGGATAAGCCCCCATCTCCAGGTTCTCGCGCACTGACATGTCGGGGAATATGTGGCGACCCTCGGGAATGTGGCAGAGGCCGAGTTGTACTATCTTGTGGGGCGCCAAAGAGTCGATACGGTGGCCAAGAAAAGTTATCTTGCCGGAATTTGGTCTGATGACCCCGGAAATGGTCTTAAGCAGAGTGGACTTGCCTGCTCCGTTTGCGCCAACCAGAGCTACCAGCTCTCCTTCCTCCACCCGGAGGGACACGTCCCACAGTATCTGGATCTTGC
Organism: Thermoleophilia bacterium; assembly: GCA_026415615.1. Lineage (GTDB taxonomy): Bacteria > Actinomycetota > Thermoleophilia > RBG-16-64-13 > RBG-16-64-13 > JAOAGT01. The sequence continues at coordinate 37,309 of JAOAGT010000009.1, forward strand.
CATATCCGGCGCTTATGCCTTCGACCTCAAGCATGGCTTTCTTCTCCAAGATAGATTTCGATAACTTCCTTGCTGCATGCCACCTCAGCCGGAGTTCCTTCGCAGATCTTGCGGCCATGATCAAGCACCATGATGCGATCGCTGATGTTCATGATGGCTTGCATCACGTGTTCGATCATAATGACTGTGATGCCCTGGCTGCGCACCTGAAGGACGTCCTCCATAGCTTCTTGTACCTCAGTGGGAGTAAGCCCGGCCATAATCTCGTCCAGCAGCAGAAGTTTGGGCTGGGTGGCTAGCGCCCGAGCCATTTCAAGCCGCTTCTGATTTGCTAGGGTAAGGTCCCCCGCCGGAGCGTCCTTGAGCTCAGTCAGGTCAACAAACTCAATAGCCTCCTCGGCTCGGCGCTGGGCTTCGGCGGCGCTTATCCTCGTCCCAGTGCCAAAGAGAGAGCCAACCATGACATTGCGGAGCACGGACAGGTGGGGAAAGATCTTGACCGTCTGGAAGGTGCGTGCGATGCCCATGCGGCAGATCTGGTAGGCAGGAAGCTTGGTTATGTCTTTGCCGTCGAAAAAGATCCTACCAGAAGTGGGCTTAAGGGCAGCCGAAATCACATTGAAGAGGGTGGTCTTGCCTGCTCCGTTGGGGCCAATCAAGCCTAGGATCTCACCCTCGTCCACGTAAAAGTCGACGTCTTGAACTGCAGCAAGGCCGCCAAAATGCTTTGTCACTCCATGACCCTCAAGCAGGTGCACGTGCTCCTCCTCTCAACTTACGCCAGGCCTGCTGTGCCAGACCTGAGACTCCGTTGGGTAGGAAAGCGATGGCAAGGACCATGATGAGTCCAAAGAGGAGCATGAACAGGTCCGGAAAGCGGGTAAGCAAAATCTCGCTCAAGTAGGCAAAAATCGCTGCCCCGATCACGGGACCTACCAGATTGTACATGCCTCCAAACAAAGCCATCAGGACCGGCAAGAAAGATTGGTTAAGGTCAAATGCAACACCGGGGTCAACGTACGCCCGTCGGGTGGCGATAATGGCTCCGGCCATCGCCATGAAGATGCTGCTGAGCGCGAAAACTAGCACTTTGGTTCGGACCACATTGATTCCGCAGTGCTCGGCGGCCTCTTCATATTCGCCGATACTCTGGAGGGCGAGTCCGTGGCGAGAACGTCTAATAAGCACCGCCACCACAATGGTTATTACGCACAAGGCAAACATCGCCCAGTACACAATTTCGGTGGGCTCAGTGTGGACAAATCTACCCCGGGTCTTGCTCAGGATACGTTCGATCTCCTGCACTACGTAGAGAATCAAGAGCACAAGGCCAAAAGTGAAGATGGTGAAGTACACACCTCGCAAACGGAGGGTAATCACCCCTACGATCAAGGCTAGGAAGAAAGCGGCTACCCCCGCCATGACCAGGATCCCCAAGAAGGGCAACTTCCCGCTGAGAAGTGCCGCCATGTAGAATCCTAGGCCATAGAAAGCCGCGGTGGCCAGCGACATATAGCCTGTAGGGGCGGAGAAAAGCACCCAGGCTACAGTAAGAATCACGAACTTAAGAATGTCTGTGAGCAGGGTAACTATGTAACCCTGTGTGATTACCGGGAGCGTGGCCAGCAAAGCAAACAATATGAACAGTAAGGCTGCTCCCACGTATGTCTTATATGTCTTCATGTTCATTTACTTACCTAGCAAGCCCTTAGGCCGGACTATTAGCAACAGGACAAAGATGGCGTAAAAAGCAATCATCACAAACGAGGGCTTGAAGTACTGGACAACCGTAGCTATGAAGCCCAGGATAACGCCGCCAGCAAAGGCTCCGGTGATGCTGCCCAAGCCCCCCAAGACCACCACGATCATGGCATACACAGTGTATTCGAGGCCCATGCTCGTTGTGATGCTTTGGTAAATGAGGCTTAGGAGGCTCCCGGAAACAGCGGCCAAAGCAAGCCCTAGCCCGAAGCAGATAGCGAGCACATTTTGTATGTTTACGCCCATCAGGCCCGCGGTAGTAGGGTCTTGGGCCGAGGCACGAATTGCCTTGCCCATACGGGTCTTACTTAGGAAGAAGTACAACGCTAGGGCGATTGCCACGCAGAACCCCAAAGCTACCAGACGGTTAAGGGGTATACGGGCACTAGTGACCGAGGTTACCAAGTACGAATAGCCCTCAATATCTGAACCCCAAATCATTCGCGCCACGTTCTGTACGACGTACATTAGACCGAAGGACGCGAGCAGGGACTTTCCTTCAAACACCTCCAGGCTTGGAGCAGTACGCATCAGCCAGCGATACAGCGACTTGTGCAGAAGAAAGCCCACGATGAACATGCCCGGTCCGCTGATCAACAAGGTTACAAGCGGGTTGATCTTGAGGTTGGTAAAAAGCCAGAAGGTCAAAAACGCGCCCACCATGATGAACTCGCCGTGGGCCACGTTAAGTACTCTAGCTACCCCGTACTGAAGAGCAAGCCCTACGGAGACCAGAGCGTAGATCCCTCCGAGCAGCAACCCCGCGATCACAATGTCTCTCAGGGCAACCATCCAAGTTCCTTTGTAGTTTACGTTCTGATCATAACGCAATCAGGCTGCCGAGAGGAAATCCCGAGGAAGCTCCCGCTGACGTCCTCTGGCAGCCTGATTGTCTTAGGTTCTACCTATGCATTCCTCGTGTTGGCGATTAGCCAGCTCTTCTCTTCTTTCACTGACCAGGCCACGGAGGCTTCGGGTAAATGGGAGTAGCCGTCCGCTTTGGGCCGGGGTCGATGACTTCCAGGAAGCCTTTCTGCCACTGGCCCACTTCGCCCGGATGGCACTCTTTGGCAAGCAGCTGGTTGTCGAACCAGGTGTCACCAAGCACAGTCTGGAAGTGCTCGGTCTTCATAACCTCGGCTACCTTCTTGTTGTCAAGAGTGCCAGCTTTCTCGACAGCCTGCTGGAAGATCTCGCACTCCGCCATATAGAAGGCGTGACCCCAATAGTCCATATTGGCTTCGGTGAAGTTGGGCTGCTTGAGCAGCTCTTCGTGGAGCTGAGCAAGGGCCGGAGAGCTGTGGATGCTCCACGCGCCGTAGCCCACGATGCCCTCGATAATCGGGTAGCCAGCTTCGATGCCCTTATCGCCTCCCATAGCCGCCGGGAACGCGCCAAACGTGGTGCCCGGGCCCATGACCAGCATCCGCGGATTGTATTTAAGCTGGATCAGCTGAGCCGTGAGCGGGAAGTTGTGCTCCGGGTAACCCGGGAAGAAGAAGCAGTCGGGATCAAGTTGCTGGACCTTACGAATGATCGACGAGAAGTCCTTGGTTTCATACGGGAAGGCCTGTTCGTAAACAATCTGGATACCGGCCTTCGCCGCTTCCTTCTTCATGGTCTCGGTGTACTCGATTCCGTGGAGGTCATCGTTATAGGCAATGGCTACCGTCTTGACCCCGACCTCTTTGAAGACCTCTACCAAGGTGGGAATCTCGTACCAGTCCGAGAAGTTAAGCACGCCGAAGAACATCGGGAAGTCCTTCAGCATTTCCCGGATGGTCGTGGCCCCGCCCTCGCAGGTCATCATGAGGTACCCATGAGCGTTGGCCACACCGGCGGCTGCAAAGTTAAACGCGGTGCTGTTAGGCCCAAAGATGAAGTCCACCTTGTCCTCGACCATGAGCTTCTCGTAGAGACGGGTCATGGTGTCTAGGTCGCTCTGGTCGTCGTAGATCTTCATCTCCACCGGAAGCTTCTTGCCGTACTCGGCTACGTAAATTCCTCCCTCGGCATTCACTTTCGCGACCCACATGTTACGTACGGGCCCGAAAGCATTTGCTTCGTAGAAGGCGTAAGGACCTGAAAGCGACCGCACCTGGCCAATCACGATCTTGTCTTTGCCGCCCAGGGTGGTGCCTGTTGTTTCAGGCGGCGCTGTGGTAGTAGAAGCAGGCGCCGAGGTGGTCGTGCTGGCCTGCGTAACTGCTGTGGTGGTGGTTTCTTCTTTCTCCCCGCAGGCAGCGACCATTACTCCCACGAGCGCTAGAACCAATAGGACTACTGCTATACCAAGCCAACGACGTCTCATTTCGTACTAACCCCCTGTCTCTGTTGAGCTTACGGCCTCACGTTGTTGTTGTACCTCCCTCGTGCACCTCCTGAGCAACTTAGTCTTGACGTCTGCCTACGTTGCGCCCTCCACTTTTGTTTCCGACCAGTCAGGTGTGGTCGGCTCGTGCACTACTAGCGATAGCGCCCGTACTCTTGAGCGGCCTTGACCAAGGCATGAATATTGTCAGCCTTGGCTGTGTCTAGGACCGCTCCAGCGTCAAGAACAAATCCGCCGCCCTTGCCCGCAACCTCAATAAGGCGACGAGCGTAGTTGATGACCTCGTCGGGGGTTCCAGTGCACAGCAACGAGAGTGGCACGTTCCCTTGAATGCAGGCCACCTGGCCGATTGTTTCCTTGGCTCTGGCCATGTCAGTCTGGTCAAACAGCCAGATCGTGCTCGCCTTAGGCAGCTCCTTAATTATCTCGAGTCTTGAGTTGTACCCACCCTCGGCAAACAGGAACGGGATATAGCCCTCGTTGATGAGACCAAGAAGCGTTGCCTTAAGACTCGGCCAGTAGAACGTGCGGAACTGCTCGTCGCTCATGAACCCGTCGGCTCCTTTGTGGAGCGGAATGAAGATGACCGGGGTAGCCGGCATCCCGGGACGACGAGTTACAAAGTCTATAGCTACCTGAGTCAAACGTTCGCAGGCAGCAAGGACCTTGTCCGGCCGGCGATAGAGATCAAGAACCACGTTCCGGGTGCCGCGCAGGGTGTCACCAAGAATGTCAAACGGAGCCTTGGTGGATCCGCCCCAGTATGCAGGGAAGCCAAGCGTTATCAGCTCCCCAATCCGGCCGAATATAACCTGGGCCCACTCGCCCACCAACTTGCCAGCTTTTTGCAGTCTTTCAACACTCTCCGCCATTTCGGGAGTGCCCCACACTCCCACATGGCTAGAAACGAAGGGAAGTTCAATGAAATCAAAGAAAGAGGTCAAGTTGGCGAAGCCCGCGAAGGCCCCAACTGTCCGCGGCAAGTACACCCGGACCATGTAGTCTGTGGGATCAGCAATCAGGTGGTCGTACTCCTCGGGGAGCATCCACTCTTTCTCGTTGTACTGATAGCCCGCGGTCTTGGCTACTCCGTGTCCAGGCCAAGAATAGAGACGGTAGTCTAGGGTTTCAAATACTGCCGCCGGCGTAGTCTGGAGCACCGGGGTGATCATCACATCAAACTGAAACTTCAGATTGAAGTCAACCCATGCTTGTGCTGCCCGAGCAGTGTCGGTCATTGCCTCGTACGGGGTCATGCCTGCTAGATCAGCCGGAGCCCATCCGGCGGTTAGCGACACCGGTACCCGATCTGCTTCCTCCAGATTTATGGCAGCGATCAGACGGTTGATGCGGGCTTTGTAAGCCTCTTCGGCCTCGGGCGAGGCGAACGGTACACCCGGGTTACGCCAGCGCTCAAGGCGCCACGCCCGTTTTTCTTCGGGCGTCATCTGATTCCAGGGCTTCTCTGTCATGGCCTATTTCACCCCCACCACTTCTTTGGCAAAGGCTACGGCATCCATAGCGTCGTCAC
>JAOAGT010000010.1 GCA_026415615.1 Thermoleophilia bacterium
ATTGACTACTTTCTTTCTGTCTTTCCTCAGGTAGTAGCCAGGCTGCGGGAGATGTCGCCGGTGTGGTGTGAGAGATGTCTAACTAGACAAAGGAAATAGAAATATGTACTCAGAGCAGGTAATGGAGCATTTCCGGAACCCGCGCAACGTGGGCGTGATCGAAGACGCCGATGGGGTAGGCGAAGTCGGAAACCCTGTCTGCGGCGACATGATGCGCATCTACATCAAAGTCAAAGACGGGGTTATCGAGGACATCAAGTTTCAAACTCTGGGATGTGGCGCCGCAGTTGCCTCGTCCAGCATGATGACAGAGATGGCCAAGGGCAAGACTCTAGACGAGGCCTTGAAAATCACCAACGACATGGTGGCGGAGGCCCTTGGCGGTCTGCCACCAGCCAAGATGCACTGTTCTAACCTGGCAGCCGACGGTCTTCGTGCCGCCATAGAGGACTATATGGCCCGTCATGGGGGCAAGGCGGGTAGCGACCCTGAAGGAGTGGGCAAATAGCGCGCTGTCTCTAGTCCAGCGTCACCGGCGCGGCAAGGCGCGCGAGCGACGGGGCGCGGCTGGTCTGCGCTGGTGGGGAGGCCCTGGTCTACGCTGGTGGGGAAGCCCTGGTCCGCACTGGTGGGCAGCTGTTGGCCTTCGCTGGCTCCCCTTGGCAGGCCTCGTATGCGTTGCTGTTACCCTTGGCTGCGGCGTGTTGGCTACGACAGCGGCCGGTTGTTCGCCCAGCACCGACACAAGCCTAGAAACCGGCAACGGGCCAACTGGCTCCTCGACTGCCGGTGGAGCTAAGGACGCCTTGCCCGCCGTTTTTCCTGGCGACAAGCTGTGCTTTGGGGTGACGTACAAAGTCAACCTTGATCTTGACCCCAACCCAGAGACAGTCCTTGTCTCGCAGTTCCACGGGTCTTTGACTATCACCGACGGAAGCTTCACCTATCACAGTCGGGAGAAGTGGCATATAGCCGAAGCGTGGATAGGCGATACAGATCATGACGGCGTTGCGGAAATTGTCACCTTGCTTGACGCCGATGACGGCCGCCATCTAGGTCTGTTTGCGTATTTTGGGGGAGAGTATCGCGAAAGATTGGTGACACAGGCCCTTTCTCCTGAGCCATATTCTTTGACAGTCGTGCCGCGTCCGCTCAAGGAAGGAGGAGACCTTCTGCTGTTGGTGGAAAAGGTTAAACGTGATTTAGACGGAACAGGCGAAACTTATTCTCTTGTAGCTACCTTCTATCGCTGGAACGGATTTGGCTTCACAGCCGTCAACCAACCCTAGAAGGGGAACTTAGAAGCTCGGGGACGCAAGAGGGGGGCTCCATGCAGGACACGCGACAAAAACAGCGGGCTAGCACCGCGGTAATCCTAACGATCCTATCAATCCTGATTCTTGCCGGCCCATTGGGCCTGGCGGCTTGCGGTTCGACAACCTCCACGACTCAGTCTAGCTCATCCAACCCTACCGACACAGCCACCCTGCCCTCCACATCAGACACGACCAATCCACCAGTTTCTCAAGAGGTGTCCGGGCTCCCTCTGGCCTACGGACCATGGCAGGAGCCGCCTTATCTTGGTCCTCAGTCTGTGGACCTGTCCGCCGTGGTCAACCTGAGTCGCGCCGAACTGCCAGAAAAAGCCAAGGAGGTATTAGCCAGGCAAAGCTTTGTGGCGGTAGGCACTAGTCTCGACCAAAGTTGGCCATGGAAGTTCTGGCACGTATATGAGATCGCTCGCTACCGAGGACTGCCAGTCCTGGTGACAACTGATTCCTTCCTCAACGCCTACCACGAGCTTTTTGACGCGCTGCTTCAGTATCTGGAGGAAACCCGACTGTTTGATCAGGCTGTGGCAATGACTGATGCGCTTTACGCCGCGGCTTCCGCGCAGTACAACGAAGCCGCCGACCCAGTCGTAAAAGAAGACGCTCGCCTCAACATGGCGTACTTTGCGGTGGCAGCTTCGCTTCTCAAAGGGCAACTAGCTGCGCCGGACCTGGTTAGAGACGAAGTCGAGGCTGAGCTCGGCTTGATCGAAGCTGCTAGCGATGTCATTGAGTCGCGCGTTCTTGGGTATAAGGAAGACTACACCCAATACAAGCCTCGAGGACACTACACCCGCAGCGAACGACTCAAGCGCTACTTCAAAACCCTTATGTGGTTCGGGCACACGGCCTTTTATATCAATCCGCACAGCGGCGGCGTAACTCCAGAGGAAGCGGTTAGCCTTACCCGCCGGGCCGTACTGGCTGCCTTGGCTTTAAGCGGCCCAGCCAAGCAGTCATGGTCGGCAATATATGAGCCTACAAGTTTCCTCGTCGGCCGGAGTGACGACCTGACCGCCGACGAAGTTCTAGCTGCCGCAGCCAAGATATACGGCACGGCTGAGGTGCAACCTGACCAGCTGGCTGACCAAGGCAAGATCGACCTCTTGCGCACGGAGCTTAACAAGTTGCGAGCGCCCAAGATTCTTACTGCCGCTCGCGAAGCCGGCGATACGGGGAACCGAGAGGAAAGTGAGCGCAGCTTCCGGATCATGGGGCAGCGATACATCCCCGATTCCTACGCCTTCCAGCAACTGGTATGGCCATATGTGGGAGAGGAGCCAGACAAGAAACGGGACTTGCCCATGGGGCTAGATGTCATGACCGTGCTGGGTTCAGACCAGGCGTACCGGATCGCCAAAGAGGACTTTGGGCAGGACCGGTTCTTGAAGTGGGAAGAACAGATCAAGAAAGTCCATGACGAGTTCGCCAGCCAGGATCCTGATCTTTGGCCGGCCAATCTCTACACCGGTTGGCTCGAGGCGCTCCAGCACGTTATGAACTTTCCTGCAGAAGGTGCTCCGGACTTCATGAAAACCAGGGTTTGGGCGCGCAAAAGCCTAAACGCCGCCCTTGGCTCTTGGACGGAGCTTAGACACGACACCATCCTATACGCAAAGCAGTCTGTTACAGCCGAGGGAGATGGGGGCGAGGAAGATGTGCCCCCAGGATACGTGGAGCCCTACCCGGCTTTCTTTGCCAAGATGGGCGAACTTGCCTCCACTCTACGCTCCCAGTTGGTCAAATATGGCCTCCTTGATTCTGTTTTTGCGAGCAAGCTAGAGACCATAATTTGGCTCGCAGAAATTCTTAAGTCCGCCGCACAAAAGGAACTAGCCGGAACGCCGCTTACCGCTGAAGAAGAGACGGCTATAGCTGAGTATGGTCACTACCTCGAGTACTTGGGGCAGTTTGAAGACACTGATCTTGGAGGTGCAGGCGAAGGACGCACCCTGTCGTTAGTGCCGGAGAAAAGCCCCCTCGTAGCCGACGTGCATTCAAGCTACAACACTTCCCGCGCGCTTGAGGAAGCTACCGGATATCCGCTCACTCTTTATGCGGCCATTGAGCGCGACGGGAAAGTGTGGCTGTTTGTGGGAGCATCCTACTCCTATTACGAGTTCACAGTTCCGCTGGACCAGCGCCTCACCGACGAGGAGTGGATCAAGCTTCTAGACGAGGGCCAGGCTCCTCCTCGGCCGGCATGGACCAATGAGTGGATCTTGGAGTAGCTAATGCCCCGCACGGTAGCAAGGGGCCAGCACCTGCAAAGCAGTCACGGGCTAGGGCTCTGCACGGAGCCTAATCAGTGCCCGCCTGGCGTCCCGCGGGCGAGCACTGCGCATCCCTCGGTAGTTAGGCGTAGATGAAAAGAGACCGGCGCGGCCTCGACGCCCAAAAGCTCTAGCAGGGCGTCGCGGGCCGCGCCAATCACCGCTCTCTCATCCCACTCCAGGCGGGCAGCCACGGTTCTTTCCACAATCACCAACGACCGGCACCAGGTCTCTCCGGCGTAGATAACATCAAACGCCACAGCATAGGCGTCAGGCGGCTCCACCTGCTGCAACCATACAAACTCTATGTCCGAGAAGAGTGCCACGTGAAAACAGCACCACGGACCCAACGCTTAAGAGCAGCGCGAGAAGCCGCAGGCCCGACAAACCATGCAGCCGCCTTCGTACTCAATGGCTCCGCCGCAATCCGGGCAGGCTCCCTGCGCATACTGAATAGGCATTTCCAGCTGCCCAGCCAGCTTGCTGCCGTTAGACCCGTCCAGGTGGTACTTCTCCGCCAGAGCCTTCCCAATGGCATCCGGGCAGGAAAGGATCTGATTTGGCCCAAACCCGTGCGGCACATGGCAGCGAATGCCCCTTAGCTGCTTTACGATCTTGTCGGGCGGCACTCCGTAGCGGAAAGCCAGCGAGATAAGACGACCTATGGCCTCCGTCGAAGCCGAAGCGCATCCGCCAGCTTTCCCCATGTTGGCGAAGACTTCTCGCGGCCCAAATTCATCCTCATTGATGGTTACATACAAGCTACCGCAGCCAGTGACCTTCTCCCTGGTTTCTCCGCGCAGCACAGGGGCGCGGCTGGGGCGCACTGGCATGGCCACTCTCACTTGCGCCCCTAGCTCAAGTTGTACCGGTCCCACGTCCGCTTTGGAGCCGTCGCTAGTCTTGCGCTCAACCTTCCCAATGTTGAGCACCTGCTCTTGACGGGAGCCATCGCGATAGATAGTGACGCCCTTCACTCCAAGCTCGTAGGCGAGCAGATACACCCGCTCTACATCCTCGGGTCGCGCGTCCCGCGGGAAATTAACCGTTTTGGAGACCGCGTTATCCACATGGTTTTGGAAAGCGGCCTGCATGCGAATATGCCATTCCGGAGAAACGTCGTGGGCCGTCACAAAAATCCGCTTTAGATCCTGAGGAAGATCTAAGTTCTTGATGCTTCCCACGGCGGCCACACTGCGCATCAAGCTCTCAGAGTAGAGGCCGCGCTCTTTGAGCACCCGCTCAAAAACTGGATGGACTTCGGGTAGTTCCGTGTTGTCCATCACGTTACGCACAAACGCCAACGCAAAAATCGGCTCAATTCCGCTTGAGCAACCAGCAATGATGGAGATTGTCCCCGTGGGGGCAATGGTCGTAAGCGTGGCATTGCGCACGCGCCGCCCTCTTGTCTTCCAGGTGCTGATTTCCCAGTTGGGGAATACCCCGCGCTCCTGAGCCAGCTGCTCCGACGTGCGAATGGCTTCCTCGTGGATAAAACCCATCACCTCATGGGCCAGACTGATAGCCTCCTCGGAATCGTAAGGGACACCTAGCTCCACCAGCATGTCGGCCCAGCCCATCACTCCCAGACCGATCTTGCGGTTGGTCTTTGTCATCTGCTCGATCTGCGGTAGCGGGTAGCGATTCATGTCAATGACGTTGTCAAGAAAATGAACGGCTACCTGGGTGACTTGCCGCAGTCGCTCCCAGTCAACGTCCCCGTCCTTTACCATCAAGGCCAGGTTGATCGAGCCTAGGTTGCAGCTCTCGTAAGGCAGGAGCGGCTGCTCACCGCACGGATTGGTAGCCTCGATCTCACCCAGGGTGGGAGTGGGGTTGTCGCGGTTGAGGCGGTCCAAGAAGACAATCCCTGGCTCGCCGTTTTTCCAAGCTAGTTTGACGATAAGATCAAACACCTCGCGCGCGTTAAGGTAGCCGGTGATCTCTCCGTTGCGCGGGTTGCGCAGTGGGTAGTCCTCCCCCGCCAGTACAGCCTTCATGAACTCCTCGGTGATACCCACCGAAATGTTGAAATTGTTAAGGATGTGTTCGTCTTCTTTGGCCCGGATAAATTCGATGATGTCCGGGTGATCCACACGCAGAATGCCCATATTGGCGCCGCGCCGTGTGCCCCCTTGCTTGATGGTCTCCGTGGCCATGTCGAACACGCGCATGAAAGACACCGGGCCGCTCGCCACTCCCATAGTGCTGCGCACGATGTCGTTCTTGGGCCGCAAACGACTAAAGCTAAAACCTGTACCTCCGCCAGATTGGTGCACCAAAGCCGCATCCCGAATGGCCCCAAAAATGGACGCCATGCTGTCCTCTACAGGCAAGACAAAGCAAGCCGATAGTTGCTGGAGTTCCCGGCCTGCGTTCATCAGCGTGGGAGTGTTAGGCAAGAATTCAAGCCTGGTCATGACTCCCAAGAAAGCAGACACAGTGGCGTCAAGCGGTTCATCGGGGCGATAGATCCGGTCGGCCTCCGCGATGTTCTTGGCTACGCGCACAAACATGTCGATAGGCCTTTCCAGAGGCTTTCCCTCTGGAGAACGCCTAAGGTACCGCTTCTCCAGCACTTTCTTGGCATTGGGGGTAAGCCTCTTTTCGAGCTCAGCCTCCAAAGCCTCTAGTTCGGTCACGGTCATCGCAGCCCCTCTTTCTCCAGCTTTTCCAGCTCCTGCTTAAACTCTTCAACGCTTTCAAACTTGCGGTACACAGAGGCAAAACGCACGTAGGCCACAAGGTCAACCTTCTGCAACCGCTCGAGTGCCAATTCGCCCACTCGTTCCGACGTCACCTGATAGACGGACTCCTCCCTTAGCTGCCTCTCGATGTCAGCCACTATGGCTTCCAGCGTCTCCTGCGGAACACGGCGCTTGGCGCAAGCCCGCATGAGACCGCGCAACAACTTGTCCGGATGAAAGAGCTCTGTAGTCCCGTCCCGTTTGATTACCGTAAGCGGAATCTCCTCGATCTTCTCGTATGTGGTAAAACGTTGACCGCAAGCCATGCACTCCCGTCGACGTCGGATGGCTTCTTTGCTTTCGGTGTCACGCGAGTCGATCACTCGATTGTCAGGAGATCCGCAATACGGGCAGTTCATGGTATCCTTGCTTTCCCGCCTTCCGACGCTGTTAGCGTACGACCTTGTCCAACCCGCCCCCATATATTGTGTAGTCTGCATCCTAGCACCCAACATCTATGATGTAAAGGGGCTAGTTTTCAGGCAAACAAGCGATTTGGCGCCCACCCTTCTCAGATCTGTACGCCACTAGCGTCCTGGAGCAGTCTCGCAGCCAAGTGGGGCCGGCAGGGCTTGGGACTTGTCCCCGCAGGGCTTAGGACTTGTCCTGCTGAGCTTATGACTTGTCTCGGCAAAGCTGGACTCTCGGCCCGTCCCTGGAGATAATCTGGTTATGAACGAGCTTGTTCTCATCGTGGAGGACGACCCCTCACTACGCGAAGTCATCAAGCTAGGTCTCGAAGGCGAGGGCTACCGCGTGGCTACAGCTGAGAACGGGCCCTCCGCACTCATGACCTTTGCTTCGAACTCCCCCGACTTGGTTCTTCTTGACATTATGATCCCCGGACTGGACGGATTTGCCGTTTGCGAGGAAATCCGCAAAGTTTCCCTGGTGCCCATTATCATGTTGACTGCTCGCACCTCTACGAGCGATGTGGTGCGAGGGCTTGAAGCAGGAGCCGACGACTACATCACCAAACCTTTCGAGTTTCCAGAACTCGTGGCCCGCGTGCGCTCAGTGCTAAGACGTGCGGGAGTAAGATCGGCAGCCCAGCCCGAAATGGGCCCGCCCGAAACACCAGAGGGCGTAAGCAAGACGGCCGAACCTGGCCGAGCGCATGCGGCTGTTCTCACCCTGGGCCCCTTGGTGATAGATCCGGCAGCGTACGAGGTGCGGCGTGGAGATGCTGTCGTGCCTCTCACCACCACGGAATTCCGCTTGCTTTACGAGCTGGCCCGCCACGCAGGTCAAGTGCTCACACGTGAGCAGCTTCTGGAACTGGTGTGGGGATACACCTACCTGGGAGACAGCCGACTTGTCGATGTGCATATTCAGCGCCTTCGCGCCAAGGTCGAGGAGGACCCCTCCCGTCCCTGCTTGATCTTGACGGTTCGAGGGGTGGGCTATCGGGCCGCCCGCCGCGAGGCAGGATAATCAAGCCCGGTGGGGGAGGATGAGCGGGTGAAACCACCAAGTCGCGTGCTTCCTCGCCCCCGGCGCTCGCTAGTTTGGCGAATCGCCCTCATATTTGCCGGCGCGGTCATAGTGACCGCTCTGGCCCTGTCAACATCTGCCTACTTCATCACCAAGGCAGCATCGGAAAAACGCGCGCTTGACAAGGCCATTTCTCAAGCTCGCTTCAATTTCTTTCTTGCCGACACTATGCTTCCAGCCCAGCCCGTTGAGGCCGACTTCGAGAGACTGCTGGATGCATTCAAGATCCGGGGCGAGTTTGCCACCCTGATACAGACCCCCGGCGGAGCCTTCGTGTCAGGGCCGGACGTGACCCCTAACCTGGTTACTCCCATCCTAAGAGAAAAGGTAGCCCAGGGCAAAGTGGCCTATCAGACTATTGCCGTAGGTGGCAAGCCCATCCTGGTGGTGGGAGGGTTGGTGAGATCGACAGAGTGGGCGTTCTATTTCTTCTTTCCTCAGGCTGAGCGCCTAGCCGACTTGGCCAGACTGAGAAACATCCTCATCGCCTCGGGAATAGTGCTTGTCATTGTGGGAGCGCTGGCAGGCTATCTCGTTGCCCGGGGACTTGTGAGACCTCTGCGCGACGCGAGCGTGGCGGCGGTGCGGATGGCGGAAGGCGATCTGAACATTCGTTTGCCGGTCGGCGAGGACGAGTTTGGAGTACTAGCCTCGTCCTTTAATCGCATGGCAGAGAATCTGCAGGGGCGCATGCGGGAGCTGGAGGCCGGCCAAGCTAGAGAGCGCCGTTTTGTTGCTGATGTCACTCATGAGCTTCGCACCCCCGTGGCGGCGCTGGTAGGAGAGGCTTCGCTACTAAGGAGCAAACTCCAGGCCACCCCTGAGGCCTGCCCTCCAGACGTGCGGCGCCTAGCCTTTATGATCGATAGCGATATCAACCGCCTGCGCCAGTTGGTGGATGATCTCTTGGAAATAAGCCGTCTAGACGCTAAAGCAGCAGAGACACTTCTTGAGCCAGTTGAGGTGGCCAATTTCGTCAGGCAGCTAGTACGTGCGCACGGGTGGGAAGGCCAGGTAGCGCTTGCTCCAAGTACAGATGATGCCGCCGCTGCCAAGGAATCTCTTGCTGGGGCCAATATTGACCGGCGATTTCTGGCCTGGACCGACCGCCGTCGTCTGGAACGGATACTGGTCAATCTGATTGACAACGCTCTTCGCCATGGAGCTCCCCCCGTGGTAATTGCCGTAAGCGCAGCGGACTCGGCAGTAGCCGCCGGCCATTTGATCGGCCCGGTCATCAAGATTACAGTCCGTGACCACGGCGCTGGCATTCCCGAAGAGCATCTGCCGCACATCTTTGAGCGTTTCTACAAGGTAGACCCCAGCCGGTCAGCCAGCCGGGGGAGTGGACTTGGTTTGGCCATTGCCCGGGAGAACGCTCGTCTCTTGGGCGGAGACCTCACGGCCGCCAACATGCCGCAAGGCGGGGCCTGCTTCACGCTGCTTCTGCCAAGCGGCCCTCAACCTGATTCTGCCGGCTAGCCCGTAACATGTTTGTTACCTGGCTGCCGCAGCGTTGTTAAGTTTCTCGCGCAAGATAATGTTGCTGGATCTAGAACTATCCTATTGACGTTAGACCAAAGACGATAGCCTACAAGCACGCAAGCCGGTGGGTCCAGCCGCGTGCTTGGTGTCGAGGGAGGGGGCAAGAATTATGAAGCACGTCGCGTACACATACAAAGTAGCATCTGTTCTTTTCGCCTTGGCGCTTATAGCCGTGGGCGGGCTAAGCGCCATTGCGTGTGGAGCCGCACCAACCGAGATCGGCGAGGCTGGAACAGTCAGCACCACCGCCGTCTCAGCTTCCACCACAACCACTACAGAACCAGCTGAGTCCACCACAAGCACTGAAGTGGGAGAATCGACGACCAGCACCACCAGCGCCCCGACAATGACCCTAAAGGTGTACTACTCCAAAGACGAGAAGATGTTCCCGGTGGGGCGGGTTGTGCCGAAGACCCTCCAGGTAGGTGCTACAGCCATGAAGGCTCTGCTTGAGGGGCCCACCGCCGAGGAAAAAGCTTTTGGGATTGTCAGCAACATCCCAGAGGGAACCACTTTTCTGGGCTTGGAGATCCAAGACGGGATAGCCATCGTTGACTTGTCCAAGGAGTATGCGTCTGGGGGCGGCACGCTTTCCATGATGATGAGGTTGGCTGAAGTAGTCTTCACCTTGACCCAGTTCCCCACCGTACATGGGGTTACGTTCAAGCTAGACGGACAGCCAATTGACGTCCTCGGAGGCGAGGGTATCGTGATTGATCACCCGATGACCAGGGCCGACTATGAAGACCTCTCCCCGGCCATACTCATTGAGTCTCCGCTCTATCAAAGCACCGTGACAAGCCCGGTTCGGGTCACTGGTACGGCCAACGTGTTTGAGGCCACCTTCCACATCGACATTGTGGACTGTGACGGGCTTATCCTGGCCGAGGAGAGGGTTATGGCCACCTCCGGAACAGGTACCCGAGGCACGTTTGATGTTACGATCCCCTTCAAGCTCAAGAAAGCCGGGCCTGGGTCAATCATAGCCTTTACCTACTCACCCAAGGACGGCTCTCAGACAAACATCGTGGAACTCCCGGTGAATCTCAAGTAGTGGGAGCGAACCGACCGGCACGAGGCGGCGGGGGCCCAGCGCTGGGGCCCCGCCGCCTCTTTGCTTTATCTCCCCACACCATCCCCTCGGCGTGGCGAGCCAACGCGCGCCCGCTTCCAGGCCTGAAGAGCAAGAGTAGCTTGCAGCCGGTTCTGTACTCCCAGCTTACGAAAGATGTGGTTGGTGTGGCTCTTTACCGTCTTTTCCGTGATATACAGCTTGGCAGCGATCACCTTGTTTGACAAACCCAGAGCAATCATCTCTAAGATGTCATGCTCGCGCTCGGTGAGCGACTCCACAGCCGCTAATAAGGCCGCATCCCCCTCTGGTTGCATCTCCCGCCCGACTCTCTCGCTCCATGGCGTCCCACGAAGTTTCACTGCAGGCTGCTGTGGTCCGCCAAGAGGCGCTTCGGTGGGATAGACGCGGCCTGTCGCCAAGTCCCAAAAATAGTCCTGCAGTCGTCTGGGCAACAGGGGAACTACCCTTTCTCTGACAAAGCTCCCCACACGGAGGCGCTCGCATAGGGCAAGAATGGGAGTCGCCACCCGAGCTTCCTGGTGAAAGAAGTAAACATGATCATGCTCTTGAGCGCGTCGCAGACACTCGCCTAGACTCCTCACTGCGTCTTGCTCGCGTAGATTGCGGGCGTAAAGCCAGCCTAGATAGAAAAGCGCAGGAACGAGAGTGCTCACTAAGCCCCACTTGCGAGCCACAGTAACCGCCTCTTCCAGCGCCGCAAGGGCCTCGTCTTCGCGGCCCGCCACGGCGAGGTCCATGCCAAGAGCGGTACGCGCGTTCGCCGCCTCCACGTTACCCATCCGCCTCTCATCGGCCAAACTAAGCGCCTCCTGGTGATACTGCATAGCGCGAGCACTGCTGCGATTCCGCCGGCAGAAATCACCTAACATAAGATCGGCCCAGAGCATCACTTCCGCATCGCCCGCAGCGGCCGCGCGCGACCTGGCTTGGCGCATCTTCGTGAATCCCTCGCGGGAATTGCCCATTGCCGTAGCCACTGCCGCCTGGGTCAGCAAGCAGGCTGGCTGAAGAAAGTTGTAGGCGTAGGTCTGGACAACGCGCTGACATTCAGAGGCCAAATGTGCTGCATCTTGGTAATGGCCGGAAAAGCAAGCTACGATCGCCGCCGCATTGAGAGCCATAGCCCGACCGAGGCTGTTTGTTCCCAACGCGCCAAGAGCTTTAGCCGCCCACTGCCGCGCCTTCGGATATTCTCCTAAGAGATAGAAAAGACGCGCCCTATGATGGTGTACACGCACCACGAAAGCCGACCTGCTTTCCTGTGGGGCAAGTATCAGCGCCTTTTCCCAGTTCTCGATGGCTTCGTCCCAACGGCACAAAGCGACCAAGATAGCCCCCTCAACCAAGAGAATCTCCGCTTTTTGCGCAGGAGAAGAGGCCAAAGCTCGACAGCGATCAAGAACTGCTCGGCTTTCTTCCCACAAACCCTGATTGAACAGTCCGAAAGCAAGCCCCAAGAGAACGCCGAGTAGTCCTTGCTTGTCCTCAACCACGACCCGCTCTGTTGCTGCTTTTCGGAAAAGCCGGACAGCTTCCTCATACCGCCCATTTACCTGAGAGATCTTGGCCCCCGCCACAATCAGCCACGGTTCCTGTTTGCAACATTCCTCCCAAGGATCGGGAGTGAGAGTGGGCCACTCCGATGAAGCCCAGAAGCTTGACCCCGGATGAGACAGAGCGAGTCTGCGAATTACGCGGCCAGCGTCGGCGTAACGACCAGCCTGGAGATAGCAGGCCACCGCTCTGTGTAGCTCCCCCACTGCCTCCAAGTGTTCACCGACGTTTACCAGCAGCGAGGTCCCCCCTTGCCGGGCACGGCGTTCTGCCACTTCACGAACAAGAGGATGTACGCAGTACGCGCGGTATCCTCTGCGGCTGACTAGACAGCCCCGGGCGGCAAACTCCGCGCAAATCGCCTCCGCCCTCCCCGGAGGGCCGGAAAACAATATCTCGTCGCGAGGAAAAATCACGCGCGACAAAAGAGAGGCAACGAGTAGCGTCTCCGCAGCATAGGGATCAAGGTCATCCAATAGACTTTGTTCCAAGTAGCTGCGCAAGGTGGTATTGCGACCTACCAACTTGCTTAGGTCACGCGCTATGCCAGCGGAGTCCGTTCGAGCCAACTGGTCTCCTAGAAGCACAACGGCAGCCGGCCAGCCCTGTGTGGCCCGCCATAGCGTCCTCGCCTGATCGAGCCCCAAGTCAACACCGCGACTCTGCTTGACCCACGTCCGGATTTCCCCGGGGGTGAAGCGCAGATCCCGAGGGCCGAGCTCGGCCACCCGGCCGCTTAAGTCCAGGTGACCGATCCGCAAAGGAATCCTGCGACGCGACGAAAGCACATACGTCCAGCCCGGCGGAGCACTACGGATTAACAACTCAATAACCCGGACGAGCTGCTCAGAGGAGTCCACCAGGTGGACATCGTCGATGGCCACAACCGTGGGGCGTGTAGCCTGTTGTTGGATCGTCTGTGTAAGCCTAGCCGCTAATTCCAGAACAGTCAGATCCTCGTCGGGAGCCAAGGCTGGCCAGAGACTCTCTTGTTGGCCACCATTGCCTTCAAGGGCCAGGCCGAGTCCCGCAGCTAGATAAGCAAGAAATACGAGCGGATCTCGATCTTCTTCGTCAAGCCCGAGATACACGGTGTGTGTGTCTCGAGAAGAAAGAAGATCCACAATAAAACTCGTCTTGCCATACCCAGGGCCGGCTACGACTGATACGAGACCTCCGCCTCTTGCAGGGGCAATGCGTTGGCGCAATCGAGGCCGACTGAGCATGAAGCCAGCGTGGGGCAGAGCAAGCTTGGCCGCTAAGGCGCGAGCGCGCTGCTGGTGAAGCTGTTTGGGCCCCCCTGTCAAGTCTCCCCATTCAGACCTGTCGACCACGACCGGCAAGACCGGTGCGGATTGTTCCGTGACTTTCAAGGCACCGATCCACGCCGTGGTCATCGTACCAGTCGATGCCGTGTTATCAAGAATTTTCATGTTGGCATCCTCTCGATGTGTGGGAGGCCGCGTCGGCGCGAAGCCCGGCCCACTGGGCCGGGCTTCGCGCCCCACCCCTACAGGTACTCCAGCCGCCGCGCCACCACAAAAACGGTCTTTCGTTCTTCGCCGTCTTTTTCGTAAACGTCTTGGCGCAAGGAGCCCTCCACGGCGATGCGCCGCCCCTTGCCGAGGTGCTCCTCCGCTGCTTCTGCCTGCGAGTTCCAAGCCTTGATCCTGAAGAAATCAGCTTCTTCACCTCCGGCGCGATCTACCGCCAGCAAGAATGTGCTGACCTTGGAGCCGCCGTTTACTTCCCTCACTTCCACATCGGTGGCCAGACGTCCTATCAAATGCACACTGTTCACGAGCAACCTCCTTGTCTCCTCTCGCCTCTTCCTTGCCGAACGCCTGAGCTGGGCTCCCTAGCACAACAAGCGTCGGAACCACAGCCTACTGAGGAACAGCGCAAGCGGAAATACAACGAAGGGTGGAAACGCGCAGCTGCCGTAACGGGCAAACGATGGGACGAGACTCGCCAGCAGCTAGCGACGGACCCACCAGCTAGCGACAGGTCCTTGTGAGAACTACTCTACCGCTGGCAGAGCCACATGGAACGCCGTGCCCTTGCCGACCTCTGTCTCAAACCAGATGTAACCGCCGCTCTGCTGAACAATGCTGTACACCACAGCAAGACCTAGGCCGGTGCCGTGTTTCTTGGTAGAGAAGAAAGGTTCAAAGAGATGCTCCTGAACCTCCCTGTCCATGCCGCAACCTGTGTCGATCACGTGCAACAAGGCGTAGATCCCCAGCGGGACGATTCCTTGGCCGGTGGCAAGCTCTGAATCGAGCACAAGGCGCTGCGCCGCTATGCGCAAGGCACCACCTTCGGGCATCGCGTCGCGGGCGTTTAGCACCAAATTGGTCACCACCTGCGAGAGCTGGCTTATGTCTGCCACCACCGTGGGCACATCGGGGGAAATCTCCAATACCAGGGAGACGTTCGGTCCAATTTGAGAACGCAGCAAACGCTCTAGCCGTCTAAGCAGTTCGGCAAGATCCACCTGGACACGGTTCAGCTTTTGCCCCCGCGACATGGCAAGAAGGGCACGCACGAGTTCTGTCGCCTCCGCAACCGCTCTTCGCATGTCGGCTATGCCGTCTGCAGCAGACTGGGTTCCCACCACTTCTTTGGCCAGCAACTCCAGATTTCCAGAGATAACGGCGAGAAGGTTGTTGAGGTCGTGAGCCACGCCCCCGGCCATACGGCCGAGCGCCTCCATCTTGCGAGCCTGAAACAGTTGAAATTGCTGTTCACGGAGTTGCTGCTCACGGCGATGGCGTTCTGTGACATCCACGCTGTGTACGACAAAGCCCACACACTTCTCCTGATCCATGAGTGGCCCCACGTAGTGCTCGTGATAGACGTGGCGTCCGTCGGGCAGCATCTCGTCAGTCTCGATACTCACCGTGCGAGGGTTGCTAACCAACTCGCTGAACAGCTGTACGGCATCCCCGTGACCTTTCAGACGGAGAAACTCGGCAATGTTGTGACCTAAAACCTGGCTCGGAGAGCGACCGTCAGGCGCGCGGCTTATCCACTTGATGGTTCCGTCGAGATCAACCTGCGTGACCCACCCGGGCAAGCTCTCCACGAGGGCCTGCCAACGAGCTTCGGCATCGGTGAGCCGGCTCCACCTCTCCATTCCCAGGCCAATGTCGCTCAGAAACCAGACTTCTCCTTCTCCGCTTGTGTGAAAACTTAGCTGTAGCCAGAACTGACGTCCCGCGCCGTTGGTGGCCGGCAGTGTAATTGGTTGTGACAGACCCAGGGAGCGATGAAGGCTGTAGAGCATACGCGCATGCTCTGACAGGTTTCCGTACGTTCTGTTGAACCACTCGTCTAGCGCAAGTTCATCTGTAGAGGAGAGTCCCAGCAGCTCCCGCGCTGCGGCATTCATGACCACCCGGTTATCTTTCACATAGCAGGCAGCCGTCGATAGGCCGTCGACGAAAGGCCTCAAAGCGCCTTCAGACTCGCGACCGGGCAATTCGAACTCACTGGTGTTATGCCCATCCCCGGCTGCGAACGCAATCACCCCCCCAGGTAAAGGGAGGTTTTTGATTGATATCGGCTGATATAGGTCCGCTCTTTAGCACCTGGGCACCCCGGCCGGCTGACCTCTCGGAAGCCCCGTGTTGCGATCTAGTTGGAGCCCGCGCATAATCAAAACCGAGAGAGCTTCCTTCTGGGACAGCCGCCTGCAACCGCAGCCTTGCAGAAAGCGCTCTACTAGGGCCTTGTGACAGCGCCCAACCGCAGTCTTAGTAGACCACGCGTCGAAGGAGGTGGGCCTGGAAATCTCGAGGTGATACGAAACAGAGAAGCCCGCACTAGCTGCGCTAACTTCGTCGGGGGGATAGATATGAAGTCCCAACTCCTTGGGCGGATGAGGAAACCCTCGGTCGATCGATCAAGGTGGAGTGTTGTGCTTGGGGCAGCCTTGGTGTTGCTATTGGTGTTGTCGGTCGCCCCTCGGAGCTTGAGTATTACACCTGGTTTCCCCGACGTCCCGCCCAGTCACCCGTATTTCGAGGCGATTTGCGACCTGGCCTCGCGCGGAATCATCAGTGGTAAGCCTGATGGCAAGTTTCATCCTGATGATCCGGTAATGCGCCAACAATTTGCCAAAATGATTGTAAAAACCATGATGCTTCCCGCCCCGTCGACCATTACCTGTCCTTTCCCAGACGTTCTAGACCCGGATCCCACTTCGTCGGATCCCTGGTATCCCGGCAAATACGTGGCCACCTGCGCGTTACACCGCATCACGCTAGGTAAGACGGACCCGGTGTCGGGGAGAACCATCTTTGCCCCCTACGACAGCATCAAACGCTTCCAGGTATTAACGATGGTTGTGCGCGCTTTAGACGCAGCCCTTCCCGGTCTGTTGCTGGAATCCCCGTCTGGCTTCGTTCCTACCTGGAACCCCGCCCTGAGTCCCGAGCATGGAGCCAACGCGGCCCGGGCGGAATACAATGATCTCTTGAAGGGCATAAACCTGACCACACTCGACCCCTTCGGCCCTATGAGCAGAGGCGAAATTGCCCAGGTACTTGAGAACACCATCGTGAGAATGCAGCCAACGACAGCTCCTGGAAGCGGAGTTTGGGAAGATCTGGGCGGACCCTGGGAATCCTCTCCTGCTGCTGCCACGCCAGACCCCAGCCGTTTGGATGTCTACATTAAGGGAACGGATGGCTCGCTTTGGCGCAACATTCGGGCTGGCAGCTCTTGGCTAGGTTGGCGCCCCTTACCTGAATCGCCCTCCGGATCTCCTGATGCAGCTTCTTGGGGTCCCGGTCGAGTTGACGTGTTCTGGCCAGTTTCGACCCCAGCCGGGACAGAGATACGCTGGGCATACGACGAAGCTGGGGTTTGGCATGCTAGCACTATGGTGGCCCTGTATGCAGCAGCAGAAGCCGGTCCAGCAGCTTGCTCTTGGGGCACGGGGCGTCTGGATCTGTTTTACGTCAGCAGTTCGGGCGGAATTGAGCACCGGTGTTTTAACGTCTCCTGGTGGTATCCGGGCTCGGAGAGTCTCGGCGGCGCCACTTTCTCAGACCCAGCAGCAGCCTCTTGGCAACCGGGACGCTTGGACGTTTTTGTCCGCGGACCCTTGTTCCACCTCTGGCATAACTCATACAGTATTGCCCTCGACCGTTGGGCCGGTTGGGATGATCTGGGAGGAATTCTGTATTCCGCACCCGCAGCAGTTGCCCGGGACCGCGGGGTGCTTGATGTTTTTGCCCGGTTTGCAGACGGCCATATCTACCACCGGTGTTATACCTCGTCCTCCGGAACCTGGTCGCCTTGGGAGCGCATACCCTCAGCCATTACTTTCGCCCGCGATCCTGCGGCTTGCTCGTGGGGTCCTAATCGCATTGACCTCTTTGCAGTGGGAACTGATGGCCACCTCTATCACAAGTGGTGGGATGGAACTACCGGCATCTGGCAACCGTGAGCGCAATCCGCGCACATAGGAAAGGCGCGGTAGGGGAGACACGGAGCACCGCTGGTGACAAGTGGGGCGCGGCTGGCGAGACGCAGGCATGCTGGTGACAAGTGGGGCGCGGCCGGCGAGATTCTCTCCGGCCGCGCCCCGCCCGCGCCCCGACTGTTGCTAGAGGAACTTTTGCACTCTACTCGACACCATCTTGGCCATCCGCTACCTTACCCAGGTTTACTTGGTCATCTGCTTAGCGATTTCCATTCCTTGCTCCGCAGTGCACGCCGGCACCACGGTCAAGCTGAAAACATCGTCCCACTGGGAGGTCGCAGCCATGATCGGAGCGATGTCGTCGGCCTCGGTGACAACAATAAGTTTGGGGGAGTCAGACTGCAGCCAGTATTCGGCCACCAACCTCACCCCCGGCGGGTAAGACCACCCCATGCGACGGGCTATTCTTTCTCGGTCGGTTCCCGCCCGAACGCTACCCAGGGTGACAAATAACATCCCAGCCTCCTTTTTGGGCCTAACTGACGAACAGGCCCATGTCAGCGAGGGGTACCGGTCGCGGATTACGTTTGTGCAGTCAGGGCGACGGTTTGCGGATCGTTCTAGACGGTTCTACCCACTACGGTTTCAGGAATAGAAGATTAAACCTTACCTTCAGTCTACTCTCATAACGCCAGAAAAGCACCCGCCACGCCGAAGGCGCGTTCCCTAGTAGGTTGTGGTACTCGCAGCAGCTGTCGTCGTGGTTGTGGCGGCAGTAGTGGTCGTGCTAGCCCCATTAGTGGTACTAGTGGGAATAGTCCCAGTCGTGCTGCTCGAGGGCAAGGTGGTGCAGGTGGTGGTAGACGGTGGAACCGCAATCAAGCGGGAGAACATGGGATAGTAGCTACGGAAGACTTCGGGCCCGTTGTGCAGAATAGTGCCATCCGGCATGGTGACTATGCGGGTAACACTGCAAGAGCGAGCCGACTGACCCGACCGAATCACTTTGGTTTGCCCAGGACGTAGTGACGGATCAACCACTGTCTCTTCGGTACGCGCCTGCCCAAAAGTAAAGCCGCTAAACGTGATCTTTACTTTGCGCCCATCGTAGGTGCCATAAATGTTGAAGCGAGTGTGAACTCCGTCCGACCAACCGCGAATCCAAATGTAGTGAGCGGTATCGTTACGGAAGCGTAGGTTCTTGGGTGGTGCAATAGTGGCATCACGACCCGGCGGGTAGTGGTCGATGTAAAGCGAGTGGTTGTGCCGCTGCAGTATCTCAAGACCAGCCTCAAGCGCTGCATTAAACAGAGTGGTCGATACTTGGCAGATTCCGCCTCCGAACACATCCTCCATGATTCCTTCGCCCACTATTCCGGGAGCTGTCTTATACCCGCGTTCAGGAGTCCGCGGACCTACCACTTTCTCGAAGTCATACACCTCTCCGGGGGCCAAGATCACATTCTCGGCGTACTTGGTGGTGATACGCACGTTGTGCTGACGGTTAGAGCTCCCGTAGTATGGCTCGGTCTCGTAGCTGGCCAGAAGGTCCTTGATCCCCATGGCTTCAGCTTCTTCAGTAGTTAAGTCGGGCTCCCACTCCGTAACCGCCACCTTAGCTACCCGATTGGTCTTCTTAAGCGCTGCTTCCATCAAAGCCTGCGTGGTCGCCTCGGGGTCCAGTTTCTCCCCTGGCTGGCCCGGAACTACCCAGGCCTTTTTTTGGTCGCAGTCAAACGAGGCGTTGACCGGCTCCTTAGCCACCGCGGGCTCTACCTCGACAAAGAAGTCGGCCAGCTTTGCCGCCGACAAACGAGGAACTAGGGTGGGAACACCGTCCCTGACTTCGGACACAAACTGGACCGCAGCAGCAATCGCCTCAGGCCGAAGAACCCAGGACTTATCGCCATGCACCAGAGTGACCGGCGCGCTCACCATCGTCTGCGCTTGATCTAGCGCCAGCTGGTGGTCTTCCACTGATACGTCAGGCTCTACGGTCACAAGAGGTATAGCGACTTCGGTGGTATGAAGCGAAAGGAGAATCTTCTCTAGCTCGGCCTTAAGAGCCGCGCGGTCCACAGCCTGACCTTTGTCTCCTCCCACTACCTTTACCTCTGTCCCCTCGATGACAAGCGAGGCGTTCACCGGCGGAACGTCAAGCTCGGCCGCAATCCGGGCGATCACGGAGTCAAGCTTTTGCTCATCTACCGAACCTGCCAGAGGCAAATCGACAGAGGTAAAGTAGAGCTTCCAACGCCTGTAAAGGTTGACAAACGCGTTACTCTCGCGGGTGACCTGCATTGCGCGAGCAACGGCTCCGGCGACATCCATCTTTGCTCCGGCATCAGCCGGCATGATTTCCCAGCTTTTCTCGCCAGCCACAAGACGTATGGGGCTTGACTGAGCTCTTCTTACGTGTGAGGCAAGAGCGGCCACCGCCTCGTTTTCGGTCATCCGGCCGAGATCCACCCCGTTAACGTATACCCCTGAGTGGACCCGCCCATAGGAGACTCCGGCTTCAGCAAGAACTGCGATAACAAGTAATGCGATTAGACAACCGAGGCCAAGCAGAATCTTAAAGCGTAGGCTGCGGCGCCTCTGGCGCCTGTAGTTCACCCTTCTTGGCACGCTTGTAGTGGTCACCTTGCCGTCTACAGTCATCTCCCGCCCGCACTAGATTTTAGTAGTTGCCTTCCGTGGTATTAGACCCGGCGTGTGCGTTCTAAGTTTCTCAT
The DNA here is from genome assembly GCA_026415615.1 of Thermoleophilia bacterium. Taxonomy (GTDB): domain Bacteria; phylum Actinomycetota; class Thermoleophilia; order RBG-16-64-13; family RBG-16-64-13; genus JAOAGT01. The sequence continues at coordinate 20,210 of JAOAGT010000010.1, forward strand.
ACTTCTTGCTTATAAACCTTCTCCTTGCTCCTAAACCCTCCTGCGTAGGCAGCCGATAAATGGGGTATGAAAGATTTAGGTAACAAGCTACCCGGAGCTACACCGCCCATGATTTTCTGCCGAGCTTGCGCCTCGCCTCTCTTGCAAGCGGTGGAATGGGAGGAGCAAGAGCACGACACGTGGCGGGTCAAGCTGTGGTGTCCGGAATGTGGCTTTGAGCAAGAAGCCATTCTGGATCGTCCCCAGCTCATTTACCTCTCCCTTGCTATTGAGTGCGGCTTCACCTGGATGTTTGAGGCCTTGGCAGAGCTTGACGTATTGCGTCTTTCCTCTTGCGAGCCTGACCTGGTCGAAAAAGCCCTCACTGACCGGATAGAGTTCTAGTTAGACCCTGCCCCGAGGGCTTCACCCCGAGATCACCACGAGATGCAGCCTCCGCGAGTTAGCTCGCAGATGCGACGTGCGCTATTCTTCCAAGTAGTAACTGCGACAAGACTAGCTGTAGTCAAACTGCGTGCGACGGGAGTTCGAGCATGGATCTGGAAGTCTTTTTCCCCGGCAACAAGAAAGTGCACGTGCGGTACAAGGGTTTTGTCATCGAGACGGACCAACCGGTAAGAGCTGGAGGCGACGAAACAGCACCTACTCCCTTTGACCTTTTCCTCGCCTCGCTGGCCGCTTGCTCCGGAGTTTACGTGCTCTCTTTTCTACAGCAGCGCGGACTGTCCACTGACGGAGCCGGACTCGTTCTGAGAACCGAGCGCGATCCGGAAACCAAAATGGTTACCAAAATCACTACTGAAGTGAAACTGCCGGCTGACTTCCCCGAGAAGTATCGTGAGGCTGTGCTGAGAGCAGTCGAGCAGTGCACGGTCAAGCGTCACATCCAAAACCCGCCCGCGTTTGAGACAGTGGTTACAGTAGGCTAACTAGGCTAGGTGAGGAGACAGTAGGCTGCACAGGCCAGCAGAGGAGCGCTTTGCGCGGAGAGTGGCCACACCCCGGCCTAGCTGGGCCGCCAGCCGGGGCCATGGGCATCTGCATCCCGGCGTTTCTCAAACTGGACCAAGGCGTCTTTGTACTTGCAGTGACGAAGACCGATCAGCTCTACCAACATCTGAAGAAAGCTCCATAGCCCAGCAGCCAGCGAGTCTGGCTGGCAGTCAAGGCACAGCTGGCCTCTGTAGACTCCGGCGCCCGGAAATTGCTTTGCTGCGTGAAAGACGGTGCGGCTCAAGATCATGTCACCCTGTACATCCATGCCCTGTTCCGCAAGACACCTAAGAAGCAAGCCGCCATCCGAAATGCGCACCCGATCCTGAGAGACCATGGCAAGCTCGAGCATCACCTTGCCCTGGCGCCCCGGGTATACAAACGGGGTTTCGACCTGGAGCTTCTGCCCTTCCAACAGGCGGCCAAGAGTGACGTTTTCAGCCGACTCTTGAGTTCCGGCAGAAACGGCAGCCACGAGTTCTGCAAAACTGATGGGGGAAAGCCCCTCGGCCATTCTGTACTTAGGTTCCTTCGCTCAAGCCACTGTCAGGCTGCGGTCTAGGCAGACTGTGCGGGACCCTGGCTATCCGGCTGGGCAGCGCCTGCTTCTGGCTGAGGAGCACCTGCGTTTCGCTGAGGAGCGCCTGCTTCTGGCTGAGCAGCACCTGCGTTTGGCTGAGCTGCCTGCGCTTGGGCCCTTGCTTGTGCTTCGGCGCGCACTCTAAGCAGTTGCTCCTCTAGGCGCGTCATATCGTCTAGAATTTTCTGCCGCAGCGCTTGATCCACAGGCCGGCCGCGGTAGAAGTCAAAGACTAAGTAGCCCAGTTTCTTGGCAAGACTGTCCATCTGAAGCTCAATCTGTAACTCCGTGACTTTGGTCTTGCCCTTGTCAATAGCCTTATCGGCACCTTCCGCCACTTTCTCGATACCCGCAGCAAGCTTATCGATGAGACCCATGGTCACACCTTCCTGAGTAGCTTTGCACCTACAGTCTACTTCACTTGCGCGAACTACGGTAGACTCGTTTGTCAATGGCAGCATGGGTACAAAAAGAGGGAGCGAGTTTCTTGGAGACGGCAGTTCCTTTTCGCGCCTGGCGATATTCACCAGCGGCTGGAGATCTCAACTTGCTGGTTGCCCCGCCATACGACGTGATCGGACCGGAGCTCTTGGCAGAACTTTACGAGCGCAGCCCTTACAACGTGGTTCATGTCGACCTAGGAATGACGCAGCCGGGCGACAACGACCAAGAGAACAGGTACACGCGGGCAGCCCAGGAGCTCTTGGCATGGAAACAATCCGGAATCATCCAGCAAGACCCAGAGCCCACTGTCACTTTTGTGGAGGAAGTTTTTGTCGGCCCAGACGGCAGGCCGGGAGTGCGGCACGGCTTTCTAGCTCTCATGCGGCTCTATGAGTTTGAGGAGGGCGTCGTCTTCCCCCACGAGCGGACCCTGTCTGGTCCAAAGGAAGACCGTTTTCGCTTGATGCAGACAACCCGAATGTGCCTGAGCCCGGTGTTCTTGCTCTACGACCTTCCTAGCGATGACATCACTGCTGCCTGGAAAGCCGGTCCTGGCCAGACCCCTCCCGTTAGCGTGCTGACCGACAGCGAGGGCACCGTGACAAAGCTCTGGCCCACCGCTGAGCGCAGGCTTCTTGCAACGATTAAAGAAGCTCTTCGCGGCGCGCGCCTGATCATTGCAGACGGCCATCACCGCTACGAAACAGCCCTTAGATACCGGCGCACCCAGCAGGAACTGACAGCGCCGGCCAGCGAGCGGCGGGAGGCAGCGTCGCCAGCCAACACACCCACGGAGCTTGGCCGACAGCAAGCCAGCGGAGGGGGCCAGCGGCCTGCTTGGGAGTACGTTCTTGCGTACTTTGTAAATATGTCCGACCCTGGGCTTGCTATCTACGCCACTCACCGGCTACTCCACGGGCTTGAGCCCCAACAGGTGGCCTCGCTACCAGAGCGCCTGGGCAAGTTCTTTGTCGTTGAACGGTTAGGTGGCTCTAATCCACAGGCAGCCATCGCCGACTTTTTGGCAACACATCGCCGCCTGGCTTTTGGTCTATGGGGTCCAGACCTGGGCCCTGCCTATGGGCTTAGGCTTATTGACAGCACAGTTGCACGGCGGGCAGCGCCCGGGCATAGCGCTGCTTATCAGCAACTGGATGTGACCGTACTAGAAACACTCATCTTAGGCGAAACCCTGGGCATCACTTCTTGCGACCTGGCCGCAGAACGGTACGTGGCGTACGTGAAAGAACTAAACGAAGCTTTTGAGCGGCTAAAGAGGCACGAGTTTCAGATTGGCTTTTTCCTTAACCCCACTGGGATAGACCAAGTCAAAGAAGTGGCCTTTGCCGGGGAGCGCATGCCGCAAAAAGCAACCTTTTTCCACCCCAAGCTGCCTACGGGCCTGGTGTTTCACGATCTGACTGGATTTGTCTAAACAAACAACCCCGGTATTTAGGCCTTTCTCGCCCCGACCCAGCCTTTCACTGCGATCCAACCTCGAAGGGCTCGATCCGGGCGGCTCGCCCGTCAGGGCCGATTTCTAGCACCACACCCTCAAGCCACACATCCTGCTCTGCTACTTCAAAGCGCACCGGGAGCTGAGTCACCAGGCGCTCGATTACTAACTCTTTTTTTACCCCGATAACCGAATCTCTGGCCCCACACATGCCGGCGTCGGTGATGTAGGCGGTTCCGCCAGGGAGCACCCGGGCGTCTGCTGTACGTATGTGGGTATGAGTACCGATCACCGCGCTTACCCGCCCGTCGAGGTACCAGCCAAGGGCAACCTTTTCGCTTGTGGCCTCGGCATGAAAATCCACCACGATGTTTCTTATTCCTTGCAGCTGTTCGAGGGCAAGGTTTACGACCTCAAAAGGGGAGCGTGCCGGATAAAGGTAGAGACTGCCCAGGAGGTTGAGCACAGCCAGCCGGCCTGCTGGCGTGTCGATCACGGTTAGACCGCGGCCCGGGTTAGATTCAAGAAAGTTAAACGGGCGGATCACCCGTGGCTCTTGGTCAAGGTAGGAGTAGATCTCCCGTTGTCGCCACACATGGTTGCCAGTAGTGATAACGTCCACTCCCGCCTCAAACAGCATGTCGGCGTGGGCAGGCTTAAGTCCGGTCCCATCGGTGAGATTCTCCCCGTTTGCGATAACCGCATCGGCGCGATAGTCTGCCCGAAGTTGCGGCAGTTTTTGCACGAGCAGTTCTCGCCCCGGCTTCCCCACCACATCTGCAAAGAAAAGAACGATCAAGAAGGCCTCCTTCTTTTTGGTAAAGAGTGTACCGCACAGGTTGCCGCAATCGCCGCGCCGCCAACAGCAGGCTTTGGTCCCATATCCCGCCCTTGGCTGCCCTCCTTACCGTCACGTTGCAATCAACAGTTAGCAAAGGAGGGAGCGTATGAGACGAGAGCAGTTCGGCCCCACGCCGCATCTAGTGCGACGCAAGACTGCGCTTGCAATAGCGGCTGGTCTTGCGTTTTGCGCGGCGGTTGGAGCAACGCTTTGGGCCACCGACCTTGTCTTCGGAGCCAAGAGCATGGAGTCGCGGGGCAAGGAGCTGGCCACTTTGCCCTGGGGTAGCGGACCAGGACAGGTAGGACTTGTTCAGCCTACAGAGGGCCTTACTCGTGGTCCGGAAGCCCTCGCTGTATCGCCAGACGGTCGGATTGCTGTGCTTGACTCAGTAAACAGACGGGTCGTCTGTCTAGACGCCGCTGGACGCTACCTGCTTGCGGCTCCGGTGGCACTCGCCGAGCCACGCTTCTTGGCAGTGGACGAGCAAAGACTGTACGTGCTTGACTGTGACGCCGACCGCCAGCTTGTGACGCTCGATTGGCAAGGTGGGGTCCTTGGCACGGCAAAGCTACCCGAGCTACCCGATGTCGTAACTGGACTCTTCGCTACCAGCCAGGGAGCTTGCGTGGAGGTGGCGCACGACACTACATTTCTGATCCCAGAATCCTTGTGCGACAACACTACGCTCTTGGCACAGACAGCCGGAGGGACAGAACCGGTCCCAACTGCGTCCGAGCAGGCTCGGGCCCGGGCAAGAACAGTCTCCCTCAAGGCGCTGCCTGGGCGACCGATTGATCACGAGCTTGCCCGTACCGTAAGGGCCCAATTCAAACCGCAAACCGGCCTTGAACTGACAACAGTTGACCTCGACAAGACAACTCTCGGCGTCCGCCACGAGCGCATCATGCGGCCCGCCCTCGCTTTAGACCAGCCGCTCGAGCACTTGATCTCAGTAGACAGCGACAACTGCGGTGGAATCATAGTGGGGGCACGTCTACTCAATGCCGGGTCAGCAGCTAGCGGCCAGCCTGCCCTTGCTCTTACGCGCCTGGCTGCTGCCCAGTTGACCGAGCGACGTAGCAACGCTTTCAAAGAGGTTTTGCTCCTCTCTGACTGCTCGGTAGCCTACGTGGGGCAGCCGTACGTAGTTGCCCCCGACGGGCGCATTTTCCAGCCGGTGGCGCTAAAGGACGGCTATCACATCCTGGTTCATGAATTTCCTCCTGGATCGCGGGGGAGAGAACAAGACCTTTCTCAAGAAACCGCCCTTAGTCAGGAGGTGGAACGATGACACAGCCAGGGAGTAGGGCAATGAGACACCCCAAAGACGCAGCGATGACGCGGCGGGCTCTCATAGGAACTAGGATGCGGCGAACCAGGATGCGCTGCGTCTTACTTGCGCTCGGTCTTGGCCTAGCCACCGTTGTTTGGAGCGCAAGCACTTCAGCGGCACAGGCGGCAATACCCACCATGACACGGGCGGAGATAGTAGCCCGGGCGGAGACTGCCCTTGGTTTGACCTACACCTGGGGCAAGGAAAGCTGGATCCCCAACGCTGGAACAGGATCGGGCACGGATTGTTCTGGCCTTACCCTTAAGTGTTGGGAAGTTCCGCGTACCATGCTCTACCAGGAAGAGGACGGGGTCAACGCCACTATCTATCCCCGCTATACCAGCTATGAGTTCTACAACTGTCTGGGTCCGTGGTATGCGCTATCCAGTCGCTCTGAACTCAAGGAGGGCGACATCCTCGTCTACCACAGCGGGTCGTCGGGACACGTGGTGATCTACGCGGGCGGCGACCCCTGGAACTATCCCATTGTGTACGAGGCCCCCGGCACCGGCTACACCATCCGGCGAGCATCGCGGTACCTGGGCAGCGAGTATCTGCCCCGGCGGCGCAGCTCCATCTTAGAGACAACCAGCCTCGTCCTTGACAACCCAACCGCTAAGAGTGTGGGAGGCACCGACCTAGACGGGAACTGGGCCCGCTCCACCAGCAACAGTGGGTACTACGGCGACAATTACCAGGTGTGTGCCGCCACCACGGCCACAGCCTGGGCCCGCTGGACCCCGCGGTTTCCCACCTCCGGCTACTACCACGTCTACATACGCTGGACGGCGGCTTCTAACCGCGCCTCGTCAGCCAAGGTGACCATCAACACATCTAGCGGTCAGTATGTGAAGTACGTAGACCAGCGCACCAACGGGGGAACTTGGTACTACCTGGGGAAGTATCAATTCAACGCTGGATACTCAACAGGCTCGGGCAGCGTGACTATCTGGGCCACTGGCGCTAACGGTTATGTGGTTGCCGACGCCACTAAGGCGATTTCCTCACTCACCGCCAAACGATCCGAATCCGCACCTCCGGCGCAATGTCCTCGAGACGTTTGCTCTTGCACGGTGCCACTATGATCTCTCGCACCACCAGTTCGTAGACGTCACGCTTGGCCTCTACTGACATAGCAGCCCACACTTCACGGGTCAGTTTCCCCAGGTCCTCCCACACACTTGCCAGCAGAGCGGCTCGTGCGCTGTCTTCGATACGCTCCTGGGCCTGGGAAATCTTCCGCTCCAGCTGCTGTCGGCGCTTTTCTTGGAACAGGCGTGCCGACCGAAACTCCGCCTCCGAGATGCTGCCCTCCGCATACATCGCCGCCAGACGGCCCATAGATTCGACGACACGAGCAAGCTCCTCCTGCAGAGGTGCAAGTTCGGGCGGCGCTACTGGCACGATACGTGAAACGCGCACCCCACCTAGACGGCGGAAAAGTTGCCGCTCCACATACTCCTCCAGCTTGTGATAGCGGATAGTCACCCCACGGCTGCAGGCTCCCAGGTTGCCGCGGCGGCACACGTACGCTGGAGCTCCTGCAGATGTGTCGGTCTCAGTCGGACCGCCGCACACTCCACAACGCACTAGTCTGCTGGGAATCGCCCGACTGGGGGTGCGCCCCCGCACTCGCCTACGGGCAGCCATCAATGCTAGCGTCCGTTCGTACTCCTCGCGCGTAATCAGGGGCTCGATGTTACCCCCACCAACCAGGCCTTCTTCTGTGCGGCGTGCACCGGCCTGGTAGGGACTCCTGAGCATGTTGTACACGAGGCCGTCGGTCCAGATGCTGTCGCGTTTGCTGGGCACTCCCAGAGCGTTCAGTCGTCTTGCGATCCGCAAACAAGACCAGCCAGCCCAGTAACGCTCGTGCATCCATCTCCGCCAGCGTGCCTCCTCCGGGTTTAGCACCAGGCGCACGCCTCGTTCGTCCCGGACACGTGTCCACCCGTAAGGCACGATACCACCGTGCCAACGGCCCTGGCTGGCAAGCCTGCGGTGCATATCCCGCAGCCGTCTTCCCAGCCGCAGGCTCTCCAGCTTCGCAAGCGCGGCCGAGAGATCCCACATGAACTGCCCCTCCGGCGTCTCATCGGCGGGCATACCTACCGAGTCGACCTTGACCCCAGCTTCGCGCAGGCTAGCGAGAATCGCGTAGTGGTGCGCAGGTTCCCTGGACAGACGGTCGATGCGATAGAACACCACGGCGTCGCACTCCCCATCCTGAGCGCGCCTAAGAAGCTCCTGCAAGGCAGGACGCTCCTCGGGTGGTAGCCGGCCGGAGAGGTCGACGTCGCGGAACCACTCAGTGACAACCCAATTGCGTTGCCGGCAATACCGTTCGATCTCGTCCCGTTGGATCTCAGGCGAGATGGAGTCCTCGCCGAGCTTGGAAACGCGGATGTAGGCGAAGGTCCTCATGCTGCCATTGATTATAAAAACCTCCACGGACAGAGCCAGCAGTCGTAAAGCCCCGCTCGGTTCGTGCCGATATACGAAACGGATTGCTGCCGAGGGAGGGCAGCCTTCGACGCGTCACAGGAAACATATCAAGGGATACCGGGGAGGTCCGGGTTGTCCGTTGATGGGAGTTCTCAGAGTTCGTTTCGAGACTTCGTTGACGGACTGTCTTCTCCTGCCTGCTACGTCACAGGTAACCGAATCATCATGAACAGGGCCGCCCGGGAGCTCTTAGGATTTCAGTCTCAAGATCAGGAGTATGAGCTGGATGACTGGTTTACTTCGGTCTTTGGGGATTTCGCCGACCATGCCCGATCTTTATACGCCCTGCAGCGCTCTCTGGGACTCTCTCAGCCCATAACCCTGCCGGTGACGAACCCGAATGGGGGTAGGTTCTGGGCGCAGGTGAGCTTCCAAGTTTCCGGAGCTGAGGAAGTCTGGTTTATTACCGATATGGGCTCAGGTGTGCACACCTGGAACCGGCTGCGCGGGGCGGAAGCCCGTTGGCAGGCCCTAGTGGAAGGTCTGCCCGGCTGGGTCACTCAGGTGGCGCCGGATGGAACCATTACGTGGATCAGCCATACCCCCGACGGCCGGCCGCGTGAGGAAGTAGTTGGGCACAACGTGCTCGAGTCTCTACGCCTAAAACACTTTGAGCAGGCTGAGCAGCTGCTTAGCGAGCTCTTGCGGGACCCGCACCCGGTCCGCTTGGAGACAGACGAGGTTCTTCCGGATGGCCGGCACGTCTTCCACGAACATCACCTGGGGCCGCTCCTGGACGGTAACAGGTGCATCGGCTTTGTTGTGCACAGTGTTGACGTCACGGAGCGGCATCAGCGTGAGCAGCTCATGCGGGAACAGGAGTGGCAGCTCATGCAGGCCCGCAAGATGGAGGCCCTCGGGCGCATGGCGGGCGGCGTAGCTCACGACCTAAACAATCTACTCGCCGTAATCTCCGGAAATCTGCAGCTGCTAGCAGCTGTGGCCGGGTCTGATGACCGTGTGCAGGAGAGCCTCCAAGAACTGCAAGAAGCGGTCGGGGAAGCTACGCATCTGATTAAGAATCTCCTCGCCCTGTCTCGCGGGCAGAAACTAAACCCAGTGGTGGCCGACCTCGGGGAGGTGCTTAGGAGTCTTACCCGTCTGTTGCGCTCGCAAGTAGGCAGAGGCGTCACCCTAGCTGTTGAGGTGGAGACGAACGTACCGAAGGTAGTAGTGGACGTAAGTCAGATGATCCAGGTCATCACCAACCTGGTCCTTAACGCCCGCGATGCTGTGGGCCAAAGAGGAGAGATCAAGGTCTCTCTTGAGCGGCTCGATCTGGAGACTGACATGCCCACCGGCCAGGGTGTAGTTCCGGTGGGCACTTACGCTGTGGTTCACGTGGCTGACACCGGCTGCGGCATGGACCAAGAAACGCAGGAGCACCTTTTCGAGCCCTTCTACACCACCAAGAAAGAGGGTACCGGCTTGGGCCTCGCGGTGGTCTACAGTGTTGTCCAGCAGAGCGGGGGCTACATCTGGTTCGAGACGGAACTGGGCAAAGGAACTACTTTTCATGTGGCATTGCCAGCGGCGGAGTGACTGGGAGAGTGAGCTGCCCTCGATCTTGTTGGTACCTGGCGGCTGCCAAACTCGCTCGAGCAGGTTCGGCGCAGCCGATCTCTTATCACCGCACCCCAGAAGTCCGGCGCGAGGCATCTTGGGGGTGTGCGTAGGCTGAGCTACCAGGGCGGGCCCGGGTTGCCTACTACGCTTTTCGCCACTCTCTGTCCGTCAACTTAGACGAGCGAATACAACGGGAGTGCCGTACGAATTCCGTGACCCTGCAGCCTATTGTGTGTGCAGCTACCGTGCCCACATCCAAACGTGCATCTACGAGACATTCAAAGTTGGCTTGACTGACTCCGGGGCGCTGTATACAGTCTCTACACGGCCAGACTGACGGTGGGCGAGCGGCAGTCCTGGCGGTTCACGGGGTAGCTATGCTTCCACTTTACATCCCCGGGACCAGTGCCGTCCGCGCAGCCGGTTGGTGGGGTGGGTGGTTGCCCACAATGGAGACTCTATTATCGAGCGGCTTGAAGGAATGCCGGTATCGGACATACGAGAAATCCGTGCGCTAGTGAATTCCTATCTTCGCTCCATTGCAGAGCTTACCCAGCGGGAGGATGCGAGGGAGGAAAGCTACTACCCCGCGCTGAAGGATCTGCTTGAGGCACTGGCTCGGGCCCTAAAGCGTACTGCGTGCGTGACTGTTCTGCCGAAGCGCACCGAAGCTGGGAATCCGGACCTTCGTGTTTGGGACGGCTCGCATCGGGTGATCGGTTATGTTGAGGCTAAACTGCCGGGAGCTAGCCTTGAGCAGGTTGAAAGGTCGGAGCAGCTTCGGCGATACCTTCACACGTTCCCGAATCTGATTCTCACCGACTTCTATGAGTTCCGTTTGTTTCGGAATGGCACGTTGCGGGAGCGTGCTGTCCTACCTCGCCCACAAGCAAGGCAGCCGGTCGCAGTTAGGCTAGCGCCCGAACAAGCGCAGCCGCTGGAGCGACTCTTCGAGAGCTTCTTTTCCTACGTCCTGCCACCCAGCCTGACTCCCGAGGCGCTCTCGGTAGCACTGGCACGGCGCACCCGGTTCTTGCGCGATCAGGTAATCCGTCAGGAACTGGCGCAACAGAGTGGGCCGGTATTTGGGTTCTATGAGGCTTTCAAGAAATACCTGATCGCTGGTCTCACTGAAGAGCAATTCGCTGACCTGTATGCTCAGACGATCGCGTACGGACTTTTCGCTGCGCGCACCCGCACTCAAGGGCCCTTCAATCGCCAGCTTGCTTTCTCCCTCATTCCCTCCACCATCGGCATCTTGCGCGATGTCTTTCAATTCGTCTCGCTGGGCAAGCCTTCACAGCAATTGGAAATCATTGTGGATGAGATTGCCGCCGTCCTGAATGCCGCTGACGTGCAGGCAATTCTGGAACAGTACTACAAGCAAGGGAAAGGGGATGACCCTGTTCTCCACTTTTACGAAACCTTCCTGGTCGAGTATGATCCTCAGACTCGCGAGCGACGCGGCGTGTATTACACGCCGAAGCCGGTGGTCGGCTATATTGTCCGCGCGGTGCATCACTTGCTCCAGTCCCGCTTCGGCCTACCGGATGGTCTGGCAGACGAGTCTGTCACTTTGCTTGATCCCGCCGCCGGCACGCTCACCTTCCCGGCCGAGGCTATCCGCCTGGCCTTTGAGCAATTCACCGGCAAATATGGCACAGGCGGAAAAGAGAAATTCCTGCGCAAACACATCCTGCCGCACTTCTACGCCTTTGAGTTGCTGATGGCACCCTACGCCATCGGCCACATGAAAATTGGCTTCCTTTTCGAGGCGTTGGGGGCTCCGCTGCAGAACGGCGAGCGTTTCCAGTTCTACCTCACCAACACGCTGGAAATGGAGGATCTGCAACAGATTACCATCCCCGGTCTATCTTCGCTTTCGGAAGAGAGTCACCACGCGGCGCAGGTCAAGAAGAACGAGCCGATTCTCGTTATCCTCGGTAACCCGCCCTATTCGGGCCTTTCTGCCAACCAAAATGAGTGGACCGAGAAACTGGTCAAGACTGACCTGGACGGCGCGCAAAGTTACTACAGCGTGGATGGTCAGCCACTGGGCGAGAAGAACCCCAAGTGGCTGCAGGACGACTACGTCAAATTCCTACGCTTCGCCCAATGGAAGATTCACCGGGCTGGACGCGGCATTGTGGCCATGATTACAAACCACAGCTATCTGGATAACCCCACCTTCCGCGGGATGCGCCAGAGCCTGCTCAAGACCTTTGACGAGGTCTACATCCTGGATTTGCACGGCAACAGCCTGAAGCGCGAGACGGCGCCTGACGGGGGCCCGGACGAAAACGTCTTTGACATCCGCCAGGGCGTGGCGATTGCGCTCTTTGTCAAACACGGTAACAGCGCGCAACGCGGGCTGTATCACGCTGACCTCTACGGTTTGCGCGAGGACAAATACAAGTGGCTGGAGACCCATGATCTGACGAGCGCCAGCTATCGGCCCCTCCAGCCGGCCTCGCCCTACTACTTCTTCGTCCCGCGCGCGACGGAGAATTTGCAGGCTTATCAGTCGTGGCCGCGGATCAACGAGATCTTCCCCGTCCACAGCGTCGGTATCGTGACGGCAAGGGATCACCTGACCATTCACTGGACAGAGGACGAAGCCTGGGCAACCGTTTTGAAGTTCAGCCGTATGAGCGAAGAGGAAGCACGCCAGACGTATAAGCTGGAGAAAGATGCCCGTGATTGGAAAGTTGCGCTCGCGCAACAGGATTTGCGACGCGATGGCGGTCCCCACCGTGAGAGAATCGTGCCAATCCTCTATCGTCCCTTTGATGTTCGTTATACCTACTACACTGGGCGTTCGCGCGGCTTTCACTGCATGCCCCGCCCCGAAGTGATGCGCCACATGCTGGATGGGGAGAATCTGGCGATTATGACTTGTCGTCAGATAACTCAACTCGTCTGGCAACATGCAATGGTTAGCGATAGGATCACTGATGATTGTATGGTGTCGAATAGAACACGTGAGCGCGGGTATCTGTTTCCTCTCTACCTGTACCCCTCCACCACCAAACCGGAGATGTTCCAACGGGCGAAGCAGCCTAACCTGGCCGAGTGGTTGCTGCCCAAACTGACGGCTGCCTATGGTTTTACCCCCTCACCAGAAGAAGTGCTGGCCTACATCTACGCCGTCCTGTACAGCCCGACCTACCGCCAAAAGTACGCCACCGAACTGCGCATTGATTTCCCCCGCGTCCCCTTCACTGCCGATCCCGCGCTCTTCCGTGAGCTGGCGAAGCTGGGACAAGAGTTGGTCGACCTGCACCTGCTACGTAAAGTTCCCGCCCACCCGGGCGTCAAGTATCAGGGCCAGGGCAGCGACAGAGTCGAATTTGTGCGCTATGACCCGGGCACTGGGTGTGTCGCCATCAACAAGGATAAGTACTTTGAGGGCATCACGCCTGAGATGTGGGAATACCAAATCGGCGGCTATCAGGTGCTGGAGAAGTATCTGAAAGACCGCAGGGGACGGATGCTCGAGGATTCCATTCGGTACATTCACATCGCTGCAGCTATTGCCCGGACGATGGAAATTCAAGCCCAAATTGATCCGGTCTATCTGCAGGTGGAGGCCAGTCTGTTGCAGTAAGCAGGTCCAGGCACTCCACGAGGTAGTTCTGCTTCACGGTGCCAATCCCTTGCGTGTTAGCGAAAGATTCAGAGACGTCCCGTTCGAGATGAATAGCGTGTCCAGGTAGACGAGGTCGATAGAGTCGTCCTTGATGTAGCGCCGAAGGACGTCCAGGTTGTCGCCGTAGTAGAGGGTGTTCACCGCTCCACCTCTCCATAGAAGAACAGCCTCACACTAGTCCCTCTTTCTTCTTCTTCTTCTTCGGTTTTTCCTGGCAGCATACTGATCAAACTCCCAGATTCGTCCTTTGGAAGTGAGAACGAATATCCTCGGTTGGTCACTATCGAGAATCGTCAGAAGCTGCTTATAACTACCAAAAAGCAGCTCAACTAAATCTTCGAAAGTCTGCTGGGAAGGCTTCAATTCAAGTACTACTAGCCCTGTTTCTTCCAGGGCCGCCCTTTCAATATTGTTGCGTCTTATCGTCCAGTCGCGAGTGACAAACACCAACTCATTAGTGGCGCAATACTGGAAGATCTCCACATCCGGATGCCCGCTGAGGTTGCAGTCCTTCGCTGCCACTGCGCGAACACCAAGCTCCGCAAGTCCTCGCGCGAGCTGGTACGGCAGACACTCATCGATGAAAAAGCCTAAGCGGCCCACCGACCTGATTCGAAGTAACTGGCCCTCTCTACAGCCTCAACGGAGACCTTGTACCAGCGAGCTACTACATCGGGCTTTTCTCCGGCCTGCACATACCCGCTGAGAATCCTCGTAGGGATTCGTGTGCCAGCTACGACTGGTTCGCCGAAGACCTTCTGTGGGTCAATCTCCACACCTCCCTCTCGTCCCAGGGGGAAGTATCTAGTCGCGTAGTTAGTCTCCGGAGCAAACACGATATCCTTGAAGTAGTCATCTATCACCCTGGGGATGACATACTGAGCACGTCTTTGGCCAGTCAGCTGGAGGACCGACCTGTCCACCCCGGTGATGGTCTCCAAGAACAAGTCCTTGCCGTCGGTACGCAGACCGGACCAGGCAAAAGGTCTGCTTATATGGCAAACGTCTACTAAGAGACGATATGCCTGTCGTAACCTGGCCATTGAGAGCGGGATTTCGCGGCGTAATCTCGCGATTACCCCCAACTCAATGAGGTCCAGGAACGATAGGATAAGTTCGCCATCAAGAGGGTGGTAACTTGCGTCCACCACCGGCGGGTGTAGGATACCTCTGCGGTGATAGCCGAACGCCCAACGACGGATGGCCGCCGGACTCGCCTGTACTATGAACGAGGCCCGCTGCACGGAATACACGCCATTCCCGATGTAGGTCATGTCGGCCATCCCATCCTCCTTGCTTCCCATATTACAACACGGCCATCTGGGATTCCTGCGCTTCCTCGAGCGCTCCGCTAGCTGGCCCCGCTACAACCTACTTGGCTTGCGCGCCTTCGCGAGCTGGACAGGTTCACTTCCGCGGCCCGTACGGCGACTGATTGGTGGGCTTCAGTGAAATGCCTAACT
>JAOAGT010000011.1 GCA_026415615.1 Thermoleophilia bacterium
CAAGCCTACCCTGAAGCTTTCTCCCGCAACTATGACCCTGCTACCGGGGTCTCCCTTTCGGGGTGGGTGGTGGAGGAGGCGTAGTGAGAGAAGCGGGGTAACTGACAAGCTGTGAAGGGCCGAATGGGGTTAGCATGAAGGAGAAGCGGAGCTATAAGGAGCTGATCTACGAGTTTGTGCCTCAGGAGACTCACTGGGGCGACTGGTGTCACTCCCCCCAGGCATATTTCCGGGGGTCGAGAGATATCCCTGGCGCAAAATACAATGTGGGATTTCAGATCTTTAAGGGTCCCGTGTTTCTTGAGAGGGAACCGCACTTTCACCGAGAGGAAGAGTACCTTGTCTTCATTGGGGCGTCGTTTCCCGACGTTTTTGATTTCGACGCAGAGATAGAGTTCTTCATGGGCGCCGATCCTGACCGCATGGAGCGGTTCATGATTACGCGTCCGACCATTATTCGGATTCCCCCTCTCACCTGGCACTGCCCACTCAATTTCAAGAAGGTGCAGAAGCCGCTTATGTTTCAGGCGGCATTGCTGCACGGAGACTTTGGCGTGATCAAGCGGCGCGAGAGTGCGGACGGGTACTACTACGTCTACGAGGGAGACGAGACCCGGTCGTGTGTTCTGGAAAAAAACAAGCGGTGTGTTTTTTGCGGGAGATGCTTCCAGCACTTCAATGAAAAAGAGACGAGCTAATAGGGGGCTAAGATGACCCTTCATTATCGAGTTTTTCTTCACAGTTACCTTGGCTTCAACAGTAACTCGACTCTTTTTTACGGCGAGAGAGACGCTGTCTTGATTGACGCCACGCAGCTTCTCAGCGATGCACACGCCATGGCTGCCGAAATCATCCGCATGCGAAAGAATCTCACTCACATTTATGTGTCGCATTTTCATCCAGATCATCACTTTGGCCTTTATGTGCTGACTCACGCCTTTCCTCAGGCCAGGGTGGTTGCGCTCCCCACTACTTGCAAAGACATCGCTCTTACGGCCAGCGACAAGATTAGTCTCTGGGCCACCGATCGTTTTGGCCCTAACGACATTCCTCCGCGAGTGCACGTACCTCTGCCCCTTACTGAACCCCAGGTTGAACTGGAAGGAGAGGAGATACTGTTCTTTGGAGGCTGGGAGGGCGACAGCATAGACAACACGGTGGTGTGGGTGCCCTCCCTCCGAGTGCTCTGTGCTACTGACGTGGCGTTTCACGACTGTCACTTGTGGCCTGTCGAGAGCAACGTGGAACGTCGCAAGAAGTGGCGGGATTGTATTAGGAAACTGCTTGACTTCGAGCCGCGCGTGATCATTCCCGGTCACCATGACGAAGCCAAGCTGGCGATCCTGGAGGAGGCGGAGCGGGATACATCGCGAGTCTACACAGACTGTGTCCCCTGGTCCCTTTGGTATCTAGACACCTACGAGGAGATCTACGAACAAGCCAAGGATGGGACGGAGTTCCTTCGTCTCATGGAGCAGCATTTTGGTCATATCAAGGCGGCCGACTTTGCTGTTCACTGGCTGGCTAGGCTCCTTTTCCCGAAAACCTGCCCCGACTGGGTGACGCCTCTTCCCGGCCCACCAGGCAAGATTTTCCTAAATCCTGAGGGTGGCTTTGATGGGGACCCGCCCAAGGAGTAGGCGACATGAGGGAAGCCAGTCGCACATTTCACGCATGACAGCAACATCGAATCGGCGCGCTTGGCCGGAAAGTGAGGGCCAAGCGCGCCCGTTACTTGTTCTCGCGGCGATGCCTTGCCTTTGCTTGTGCTGTGTCTAATATCCCTCGTCTACGAAAAATGAGAGATGCTCGTCAGCAGCAATTGCCTCCGGGGGAAGCAGCTGGTGGTAACCCTTCTCTGTGTGCACTGGGCCTTGGTTTACCTCGATGAAGATCCAGGGGCGCCAGGTGCGGATCGGGGTCCAAGGCGAGTGTATGAAGTTGGGGGGTATGTAGATGACGCAGGATTTATCTATGATGTGTTTTTCCATCTCCGGCCCTAAACAGAGCTCAATTTCTGCTCCTAGGTCCTGAGGATTTTCGGGATCCGTTCCGATGTGGAACAGAAGCTCTGCGTCACGGTGGATGTGTGGGGGATGCCCAACCGGCCAAAGCGGCGCGTCGTGGGGTTTGACCCAATGCACGTTGTAGAAATGTGAGCCGGGTAGGGTGGTGTTATCGAACCGCAGAATCATGCGGAAAGGTGCCTCGGGTGGAAACTGGCGCTCTGGGTCGTAGTCGTAGATGTATTTGCTGTATTTCTTCTCGGCGGCAGCCTCGTGTGGGACAGTCTCACTCCCAACTGTCTCGTGTGGCCCAGCAACAGGCCCCCTGATAGCCTGGGCAGGGCACCAATACTCAAAAGACAGACACTCGCCGCAGTCGTTGCACCGTGAGGGGTCTATCCACACACGCGAATACACTAGCGAGGTGCTGATCCGGTAGGGGTTTTCTCCCATACAGGCCTGCTGCGGACACTGAGTAACGCAGAGACCGCATTTGAGGCAAGCTGCCTCGTCTATTTGGTAAGCCATGGATCACCTGTCCCAGGTAGCGGCTCACGGGTATATAGAAACGCTACCACCGTCTGCACAGATGCCACAACCTTCCGCTCTGCGACTTGCCGCCTTGCCTTCCGGTTGTACGGCAGCGCACATGGAGTGTAGCGGCCTTGTGGACCCGCGTGCCCGCCTGATTGGGAGCCTAAGCTTCTGCTCGAGGGATTGAGTGGCCGAGATGATCGTTAAAAGGCTTCATCCTTTGGGTACGTCGAGATCCGCGTTCGCCTATGGCTTGACGTGAGGAGCGCCGCAGAGTTATAAGGGTTGTGTGCGAGATGAGAAATCCACTGTGCGCACTGCGGTCACACCTCATTGAGCGAGTGGGTCGATCGGAGTACGAGATGGAACGGTCGCGAGGAGCAAGTCATGAGCATTTGGCATGAGTACGTGCAACGCAGCGGAGCGATTCCTGAGTGGCCATATCGGGTCGACTATGACAAAGTCAACTACATACGATGCGACGTGCTGGTGATTGGCGGCGGCGTAGCTGGTGTGCGGGCCGCCATTAGCGCCGCGCAGTCCGGGGTGACTGTCGCCCTAGTGGATGCTGGTCACGCGAAGCGCAGCGGGGCAGGTGGAGCCGGTGTAGATCACTGGCATGGCGCTTGCACCAATCCGTGCTCGCGAGTGACTCCTGAGGAATATACCCAGGCGTGTTATGAAAGCATGCAGGGGTATCTAGGTGCCCACGTCCGCTACATCATCGCCAGAGAAAGCTGGGATACGCTGCTCGAGTGCGAGAAGTGGGGGATGCAAATCCGGGACGTGCGTGACGAATTCAAGGGAGCCGATTTCCGCGACGAAGAGACAAAGCTGCTGTTTGCTTACGATTATGACACTCGCCATGTCATCCGAGTCTGGGGTTGGAACGTAAAGCCTGTCATTTACCAGGAGGCCGTGAGACAAGGGGTCAACATTTTCAACCATGTCTGCGCCACCAGTTTGCTCACCGAAGGCGGAAGGCAGGGTGCCAGGGTGGTGGGCGCGACTGCAGTCAGCTCCCGTACCGGGGAATTCTATGTTTTTAAGGCGAAAGCCACCATCATAGCTACCAGCGGCGCCGGCAGGCTTTATTTCTTTGCTCCTGAACTTACTGCGCCCGGGGCAATGGCGGACATGACTGCGGCAGGGGTGGGCCACTCTCTGGGTTGGAAGGCAGGAGCCGAGCTTCTGCTTATGGAAAAAACGGGACCAGCCATACTGGCTGGCCTGAACTACGCTCCATATAGCACAGGTAACGCGCATAACACATATCACGGCGCCTCCATCGTAGACGCCAACGGCAAGGAGGTACCGTGGGAAGATCCTTTCGGCCGTCTTATCCCCAACGTCGCAGGGCGATTCCGTTGCGCTCCAGGACAAGAGTTCCAGCTAGGAGCGGGTATCGGGATTTCTGCCTATCTGCCGCAGTACGACGAGAATCGGCTGGTTCGCGACTTGCCTGAAAGGATCAGGAAGGGTGAGTTTACTCTCCCGCTGTACATGGATCTTACTCTGCTGCCCGAGCCAGAACGGCGGGTGATCTGGGGGATGATGGTGGGAAATGAGGGGAAAACCCGGGTGCCTATTTACGAGATGTTCTCCCGTGCTGGGTTTGACCCTGAGCAGGATCTCTTGCAGGCCCCCGTTCTGCCTCTAGAAGCTTATGACCATCCGTGTTTTTGGGGGGCAAACAAGAAAACTCCGCGCTGGATCCGCGCGGGAAGCGGTAAGTTTTGGGTGGACTGGGACCTAAGAACCTCTCTCGAAGGTCTCTATGCTGCCTCCAGCGCTACTGCCTACGGGGGAGGCTGCCATGGGGAGTCGCACACAACTGGTCGCTATGCGGGGCGGAAGGCGGCGCAATACGCCAAGTCAGCGTCTCTGGGTGAGATAGCATCCGACCAGGTGGAGGGCGAGCGTGCTCGTGTGTATGCAGCTGTCAAGCGTGGCAGCAAGGGACTGGGCTGGAAAGAGGTCAACGCTGCCATAGCACGGGTGATGCAGGACTACTGTGGCGAGTACAAGAACGAGCAAACGCTACGGGAGGGGCTTTGGCTTCTCAACGAGCTACGAAACACTGAGTTAGCTGAGGCTGGTGCCTCCAACCCACATGAACTCGTTCGGCTCCTTGAATGCTCTTCGCTTATTGACTTCGGTGAGGCCATGATGCAGGCATCGTTGGCGCGAAAAGCCAGTAGCCGGATTTTGGACTTCCACAGACTTGATTACCCGGAACTAGACCCGCCGGAGTGGAAAAAGCTACTTACTGTAAGGCAAGAAGAGGGTGAAGTTGTGGTTCGAGAGGTTCCTCAAGATTACTTCCTGCGGGAGCCGTATGCCGACTCACTGCAAGAAAACTACAACTTGCACAAGTAGCCTGCCACGTTGTTGGCTTGAGGCTTGACTTGACGGAGGAAAAGTCATGGACAACAGAGTCTACATGGTTCCCAATCCCCCAACTCCCAATAATCCTCTGCGATTTGATCCCGACTTGTGCGCAGGTTGTAACACGTGCGTGGACATTTGCCCCACCCAGGTACTCATGCCAAGTCCCCGGGCCGGAGAACCCCCGATTGTGCTCTACCCGGAAGAATGCTGGTATTGCGGAGGTTGTGTAGAAGAGTGCCCTACGCAGGGTGCCATAACCCTGGTCTTCCCGGCGATGCAGAACATTTCCGTGGTATGGAAGCGCAAGACCGCAGGCGAAGTGTTTCGGCTGGGCATGAAAAATGCTCCGGCTCCGGTGACTCGTCCGCCGTCAGGTGGGTAATAGCACGTATCGAACAGGAGGTGGGGACGGAGAAGTACAAGGCAAGTCAGGTTTCGGTGTGCAGGGAAACTGCTCATCAGTGCCGCGAAAAAGGAGGTTTTGGCATGAGAATTGCTGATCTTGCCAAATGTGGTTCGCGAAAGAAGAAGGCGTGGCTCTCGGTTCTTGTAATTCTGGCCGGAATCCTGGTTGCGCTATGTCTGGCTTCATGCGGAGAGGAAGCAACGACAACGACCGCGGCTCCGTCCAGTACAGCTCCGACGACAGCTACCTCGGTCGGGCCTACCGAAAGCACTGCGCCTACCGAAACGACAACTGCAGAAGTGCAGCCTGTGAAAGGTGGTAAGATTCGGTGGATCCTCCCCACGCTGCCGCAGAGCTTCTACTATCCTGAGATGACGCCACAGGATCTCCAAAGCCTAATGCCGGGTATGGAGCGCCTGCTCACGATCAATAGCAAACGCGAACTGGCACCCCAGCTGGCAGAGAGTATTGAGGAAGATCCCGACAATCTTACCTTCACCATTCACGTGCGCAAGGGCGTAAAGCTGCATGATGGGTCGGAGCTCAATGCCGAACTTGTAAAGTGGATACTGGAAGAAGTAAAGAAAGCCGGCAAGCTTGACTGGGCTCAGTATTACGAGTCCTTTGAGGTCAAGGATCCCTACACTGTTGTTGCCCACGTGACCCAGTGGAACAACGCTATGCTGGCCTGTCTTGGTGACGTACCAATCTACTCGAGAGAGGCCGTGGAAAAGAATGGCGTGGAGTGGTGCCGAGCCAATTTTGTGGGCACCGGACCGTTCAAGGTAAAGGAGTTCCAACGCGACCAGAAGCTCGTGTGGGTCAGGAATCCTGACTACTGGCAAGAGGGTCTTCCCTACTTGGACGAGATCGAGATTCTTCACGTAACGGATTACAACACGGCAAGAGCGGCCATGGAAGCGGGCGACATCGACATTTGGGCTGGAGCTTCCAACGAGCAGCTTGTCGTATTGAAAGAAAAAGGCATCGTTCTTAAGTCTGCTTGGTCGGGCCGTTTCGACACGCTAATACCGAATCTTGTAGACCCGAACTCGCCGATGCATAACCCCAAGGTGCGCGAGGCTGTTGAGTACGCACTTGACCGCGAGGCGCTTAACAACGCCTTAGGTTATGGATTCAATATGCCCGTTTACGAATTCTCTGCCCCCGGTCACGCGGGCTATGGTGCTGCCGCCTCAACCAAGCGTGAATACAACCCCGAAAAGGCGAAGCAACTATTGGCGGAGGCTGGTTACCCCGACGGTGCTCCCATCACGATCTTGGCTCAAAGTTGGGGTGGAGGAGGAAATACCCAGGCCGAGGCGATCAAGGGCTACCTGGAGGAAGGTGGCTTTAAAGTTACCCTAGATCTAGCTGACATGGGTCGGTATTGGGGCTCCATCTTTGGGACGGGATGGAAGGATCTGGTCATATTCGGTATCTGCGGTTATGACCACGTCAACGATCTTATTGACCTGAGCTTCTGGTGGAGCGGCCTTTGGGGACAGATTAGGTTGGCTAGTTGGCAACCGACTCAGGAACTTGTGAATCTCTTTAACGAAGCGCTTGCGTTACGCGACGCTAAGGCCGTGGAAGCCAAGATTGGCGAGATTGTGGCTCTGTTGTCTAAGGATGTCCTGGTCATTCCGATGGACTTCGCGCCGCAGATCACGCCGGTGCAGCCTTGGCTGCACATTGACTACCCAGACAGCGGTGCCATCCATTGCGATTTGGCGCGTGCTTGGGCAGAGAAGCACTGAACCGGTAACGGACGTGAATATGTAGCCGCTTACCAGGAGGCGCGACCGCATAGGTTGGAGAGATGAGGGGCGCCCGGCACCCCCACCATCTCGGGGTGCCGGGCGCCCCGCTCGTACCATCCACAACTTAAACAGACTTTCGACAACTCAGAGAGGCTTTACTCTCTTGTTGCTCACTCTATTCTTCTGCGACGGGGCTTTTTCTGTCGTCGCTGTCACGAGACAAACCTGGAAGGCCCCATCCGCCCACGGGCGGCTTGAGATTGGGAGGCGGTGGATTCTTCATGCCGATACGGAAGTACTCGCCCGTTTCCTTTCGTTTCCAGCCTATCCTTTGGTTGAGCGGGTGATTAAGACGAATGGCACCCGGTCTTGGACAATGCGCAACACAGCAGCCGCAGAACCAGCACTCGTCTGGATAGACCAGAATTGGTGGTTTACCGCTTACCGTGTTGGGCATCAACACATCGCACCGGCACACCTCCACGCAACTGTTGCATCCCGTGCACAGTTCGTCATCAAAGACAAGAGCATCGCAAGGAGTAGGGGGATTAGGCACAAGGTAGGCCTCCGCTGGCACCTGTAGCTCCTGTTTGCTTGGTTCAAATGCTTGGAACATCTCCCCCTCGGGTTTGTTGTATCTATCACCCATGGCCATACTCCACGTACTAGCCTACTCTCCGCCGTTCGGCTTTCTACGGCGCGCTGTGAATGAGATAGTTTTCCGCATAACTGGGCAGATAGGGATCCTTGAGCCAGTACTCAAGTGGGCGCTCACCTACCTCAACCTCGTCCTCTTTTAGGCGGACGGTCACAAATTTCTTCCACTCTGGAGGATCAACCTGGGGATAGTCAATACGCCAGAAGTCAAGCTCTTCGCTACTTGCTCGGCGAGCAAGGGAGGCATGAAGGATTATCTCGCTTACCGTGAGCCTGACAAAGGTCTCAAGGGTCCGCCACAGCTCGTGCGGATTCCTGGCGTATGCTTTGGCTGCCTCACTTTTTTCGATGGACTCCAGCCATTCAAGCCCTTTCTTAAGCACCGATTCGGTCTTGCAGTAGCTGCAGTAGTCCTGCATGATGCGGCTTATACCGGCTTGGAGTTCTTTCCAACCTGTTCCGTTCTTGCGGGTGACAGGGGCATAAACGCGTTGCTTCTCTTGCTCCACTTGTCGCGCATCAACCACGGGATCCGGAGCGTCACGCAAGTACTCAACTGCCTTCCTACCAGCATAGCGGCCCGTGGCAGCTGCTCCCGGGTGCCCTGTATATCCCGCAATTTGATTGCCAGCCGCGTAAAGGCCCTCCAAAGTGGTCTTCAGATCCCAGTCGACTACAAGGCCACCTCCGCCGCCGAACGCCGTCTCCCGCCACTGCGGAGCTGATGCGCCTTTAGCGCTTGCGGCCCACCAAACGGGGTCGCTACCCATGACTTCTGGAGGAAGCACGTTGGCCTGGAGCATGTCACGGTCGGGGTCGAAACCGGCCTCCGTGTATGTTTTGTAGATTGGGATCAAAGTCTTGCCCTCGTGCGCGACCATGAGCCCGAAAATGGCGCGGCGCTCGTGCTCGGGCATGCCTGGAAGATCAGCGTATAAGGGCAATACGAATTCACCGGCCCTAATCCGATCGGCTAGGTCTGGGATAAGTCGAGGCAGCTCCCCTCTTTTCTTAGGATGGAAGCGCTCTGAGACTGTTTTTAGTACGTTGCCTTCGCTATCGACCCAAGGAACTTCTTTCCCGGTCTCATCGACAATTGTGCACCCGTACCAAGTATTGGAAGCATTGCCAGTGCCGTAGGCTGGGTAGCGGAAGGGCCCGGAGGATTGCATGCTGCGCTCCATAAGTGTAAATTCCGCCCCCGCTCGCCAGGCCATGGCGCAGCCGTCGCCAGCGCAGTTGGGATCATCGTGCGCAGTGCAGGAGCCGGCCAGCTCTGTATTAAAAACCCAAATGCGCAAAGGTTGTCCTGTCGCAAGAATGGTGGCCTTGGCTCGTATTACATAGAATTCTCCGGTGCGCACGTTTACGGCCGTGGCGCCTACCACCCGCCCTCCCCCGCGGCCTCCCTCTGTAAGGAGGCTCGTTCCCATAACTCGCTCGAGCATCGTTATGCCGAGCTTCTTCATCTGCCGGTACAGATACACCTTTGCGTGGGCGCCCTGAACACGCAGAGTGGTGCGGGTGTCATAGTCATAGGCAAAAAGGAGCTTTGTCTCTTCGTCTCGGAATTCGGCCCCTACAAACTCGTCGTCCACGTCACGGATGCGCATTCCCCACTGTTCCATGTCGAGGGCGGCTTCCCAAGACTCGTTAAAGATGATGTACTGGACGTGCTTTATAGAGTAGGCGCCCGGAACAGGCCCAATAAGACCCCTTCCCCCTGGCATCATAATCGCTTCGTCGGGAGTAATTTTGGAGCATGGATTTGTGTAAGCTCGACCCCAGTGGTCTACTCCCGCCCCGCCCGAACCGCTTCGTATGATAGCGCCCTTATCAACAACAATTACTTTGGCCCCGCGCTTGGTGGCGCTAATGGCCGCGTGGCAGCCCGCAATACCGCCACCGATCACCAGCACGTCCGCTGTAAGAACCGTCTCTTTACCGTAGCGAACTGGGTACGGCCACGGCTGAGCATTCATGGCGCCTGTACCTCCTACTCCGTCCGTTGTTGGGATTGCTCGCTCTCTTGATCTGTGGAGCTCACCAAAGTGGCCACGTTGAGAAATCGAGGGTGTGGTGTCTCCCGGCTTTGGCGGCTAAGGTGGGAAACATCAGTCTTACTGATGAAGGGTGTTGGGCAAATTTGGGCAATGCCTTGCATAGCCCCCGTCTGTGCATCCTTTTGGTTCTGGCCAAGAACCCCAAATCCGGCAGATGTGCCGCTGGATCTCGAGTTTGCAGCCTCCCGCATTGTCAGTAGAGCCCGCACGCTATGTCTCGTATCCTAACTTTCGACAAAGAAGCAGATCAAGCGCTTTTTCTTCTGTCCAGCAGCCTGGTCTAGGTTAGATCATAGGTTGATGTGTGTAACGTCTTGTCTCAGCATTAGCGGTGTGCTGCAAGCGTTCGGGTTACACTTTGGGGCATAGGGAAACAGTAAGTGCACATCTTGTACAGGGGGTACAGGTTTCTTGCTTCTGATGCCGATGCCAACGTACGCTGTGTCCGCATTGCGCTCAGGACTGTGCTACAGGCGAAACATCAATCCTGGTATCGTAGTATCATTCTCAACGTAGACTCACGAACAACGCTCGTGGCTTAGAGGGAGTCACGCTGGAGCGAACAATAGATGATTGCTCCTCCAGCAGAGTTTGGCCCTCGCAGTTGGTCACAAGCGCACGTCCTGGAGTTGGGCTGGCTAGCTGTGAAGGGAAAGATGACCAAAGTGGCAGCAGACGAAAGCTCTCACAGTGCTTACGTCGTAGTATCAACGGTTCACACAGATCACAACCAGACCACGAGCACTTAGCTAAGCCTGCAACAAAGTCGGAACAAGCTAAACGAGTGACAGATAGACAAGACAAGAACACTGCCCGCAAGATGGAGCCTGTGCAGGCGTTGGTAAGGGGCATACAGATCCTGAGGCAGTTTTCGGCAAATTCAACTGAGCTTAGCGTCTCTCAGTTGAGCGAGAGGACCGGTTTGCACCGGACCACCGTCTATCGCGTGGCGCGAACGCTGGAGTCAGAAGGGCTTCTTGTATTCGATCCAACAACGAAACTCTACTCTCTTGGCCCCGGTTGGGCTGCGCTTGTCTTAACTGCCGGCACTGGATTTGGCTTGGTCAAGATTCTTGAGCCAGAACTACAGGCGCTTGCAGAGGCTACGCAAGAGTCGGTCGCTATGGGGGTTCGGCATGGAAGGCGGGTCTACATAGTTCGGGCCATTACCTCTGCCAGTATATATTCTCTTCGGTCTTCCCAGCGAGGAGTCCACAGCCTAACAGATACATGGCACGCTGGGGTGAAGCTGCATCTCGCCTGGTCGGACCGCGAAATAGTCGAAGATGTTCTTAATTCCCCCATCGTGAAGTACACCGAACACACGATTACCGACAGGAAGACGTTGGAGGAGGTACTACTTCGTGCCCGGAAGGAGCGCATCGCCTACGAACTCGAGGAAAGAAATCTTGGTGTCTGCGCTGTGTCCGTGCCGGTCTTGCTTGATGACACTCTTATCGCCACCTTCGGGCTAGTAGCTCTCAAAGAGCGTTTCGACAAGAATAGAGAGCAGTATGAGGCAATGCTCAGGCAGACTGCATCCAAGATGGTCGAACGGCTGGCCAGAGAGGGACTTCGAAGAAAGGCTTAACTGGGAATTGCTTTTCTATGGCCGCTCCGGCGAGCCGCGGTCTTCTACTCCAACCAGAGAACCTGGTCTACGCTCGAAAACTGGTTCCAGCAGCAATGGGTCTGGCCTGTCCAGTTTGAGTGACGAGGCTACCTGCAGACGGGGCGGCACTTCTAGCTGCCAGGCGCTCGTGTGGGACATCGGGGTTCCCGCATGGCGCGACCTGGCGACTGTTCGACAAGTGGTCATGGCGGCAGGCGTCGTTGTGGGCGCGGGGTGGCTTGTTTCCCTCGTCTACCTCGGGGCTGACAACGATGTAGACGTTAGGACATTTGGCTGGTTAACCGGAGGTTTTGTGGGCGGTCTGGTTGGAATAGTCGCGCTCTCGTGCGCGGTGCTCGCGGCTCTGGGAGTGCAGTGCACTCACCACTTCGAATTAGACAAGCACGGGGCGACCACCTCTATGAGTGCTGAACAGCAGACGAAAGGCGGTCTCCGGAGCATCTTGTTGTCGCTTGGGAGATTGTTCGTCGGCTTGGGCGCCAGCCAAAGGTGGGGAGGAGAAAACCAGGTACTGTGGAGCGAGGTGGAGTCCTTTTGGGTTAGCTCTCGACGGCCGGTGATCAAACTTAAGCGGGGCGGTCGAACAGTCTTGGTAATCCGGGCAAGTAGAGAGAACCAGGATGCCGTGTGTCGGTATGTTCGTAGTCGGGTGCGTCCACCTGGCAGCAGAGGACCAGGGACTCGCCAGAGAAAAGCCTTATGGGAGTGGTTTGAGCGGTCTTAGTCCATGCCTGTTCTCTACACCATAGGTTACGAGGGTTTCTCGCTGCCAGACTGGCTTACGCGACTTCGGGTTGAAGGTGTAGAAGTCGTTGTGGACATCCGCGCAGTGCCTCATAGCCGCAAGCCGGGTTTCTCCAAAAGGCAATTGAAGGAGAAACTGGGTGAAGTCGGTGTTGAGTACCTTCACTTTCCCGAGTTGGGGACTCCCGAGGATCTTCGCAGAGCCGTCCGTGGCGGTCTTGATCTTAGTGAATTTGAGCGGCAGTTTAATCTGTTCTTGCGGGACAAGGAAGAAGCACTGATTCGCCTGCTGGAACTAGCTCAAAATCACCTGGTTTGTCTGGTGTGCTACGAGGAAGATCCCGCGTCTTGCCACCGCTCAGTTGTGGCCAGCCATCTGCAAGCGCTGGCGTCCCACCTTTGGGCCAAGGATTCCGCTACGGCAAAGGATTCCACTACTCTTGAAGTCGCCGCAGCTTCGAGCGGAGGGGAGCTGAAGGTCGTTCATCTCCGCCGTATGTAGGACACAGTGCTTGTCTCGTCGAGTCCGAGTGCTTGATGGTGCGTGTTTGGCGCTGGCCCGCTACTTTGCAAAGCATAATGCCGTTTGACATAGCGCACCGCCTGCGCTAGCATGTGGACTACTAGGGGTGTGCCTGCGCGCCACTGGGCTGCCCCCATGCGCGCGACAGCAAGGAGGAGCTTATGGTGAGAACTATCACCACAGAGATAGCTGTGATGGGGAGCGGAATAGCCGGACTTACAGCGGCAGTGAAAATCGCCCAAGCAGGAGTGCGGGTCGCTGTGTTCGAGAAGCGGCCCTTTCAAGGGGGCGGCGTCTCAAACACACCGATGATGACTCTAGCAGTTCGGGATGATCCTGCCTACCAGGACAAAGCGTTTAAGGTCCACATGGAATATACAAACTATTCCGCTGATGCGGCGGTCGTAATGGCTTGGATCAAGAACTCAAGCCATATCCCCGAGTTCCTACAAGAGCTGGGTTTTGATTTTTTGCATGTTGCCAAGTTTGATCTAGAAACATTGGGACAACTGCCGGGATACACGGCTGGTTTTCCCAAAGGCATGCATCTTGGCGATTACTACTTCTTCAAAGGCCAAGGCAAGGGACATGGCGGGGCACTCATCTGCAAGCGCATGGCTGACACTGTGCGCAAGCTGGGCGGCGAGATCTACTTCAGCCACCCGGTCAAAGAGCTTATTCGCGAAGGCGATCGCGTGGTGGGATTGGTTGCCGAGGATGCCAAGAGCGGCGAGGAAGTGCGCGTAAACGCCAAAGCAGTAATCGTGGCGTCCGGCGGCTTCAGTGATAACCGGGAGATGATCAAGAAATACACCGGCTTTACCTACACCAACAACAACTGTGACGACGGGGGCAACGTACTGTTTAACACTTTGCCGGGCGCGCGTCTGACTGGTGATGGCCAACAGGCGGTGTGGGCCATTGGTGGAGCCCGAGGGTCAATGGGCATCAACGGTCACAACCTTGTTCCTGGCCCGGGGATTATTGGCAACACTCCTTGGATTCAGTTCAACCAGATTCGGGTGATCCAAGAGCAGCCATATCTCTGGGTAAACCAGATGGGTGAGCGGTTTATCGACGAGGGTATCTCCAACAATCACATGGCCATGGGCACGTCTATCTCGCGGCAACCGGGCAAGTGTGCCTACCTTGTCTTCGACGAAGCAACGGTGCGGCACATGGAACAGGAAGGTCTCGAGTATATCTACTTCATTTTCCCCGCCGAGAGACTAACTGATGTCCGCGGTCAGTTTGAGCACCTCATTAACGTAGTAGGTAACAAACATGTTTTCTTGGCGGACACCATCGAAGAGCTTTGCGCGCAGACCGGCATAGACGTCGCGGGGCTGAAGTCGACCCTGGAGGCCTACAACCGATACTGCGATCAAGGGCACGATGATCAGTTTGCTAAAGATCCCCGGTTCTTGCGTCCAGTGCGCGAGCCCAAATTTTATGCTTTACGTTGCTTCTGCGGTGGCTATCAGGGTTTGGGCGGAATCAAGATAAACGGCCGATGCGAGGTTGTAGACGACAACCATAGGCCGATTAAGGGCCTCTATGCCGCGGGAGATTGTTGTGCCGGCGAGATCTGGGGTGACCCACCCACCGGAGGCATTGGGACCTCAAGCATCTCTTTCGCTCAAGGATTTGTAAGCGCCCGCGAGGCACTCAAGTACGTGCAAGGAGAGCCATGCTCGGCGAATTGAGAGTAGACATTGACAAGTGCACACGCTGCAAGACCTGTGCGTACGTGTGCTTTACCAATGTGATCGAGTGGGACGACGAAAGGCAAATCCCGTACGCCAAATATCCCTTGGACTGCCAGGTGTGCTGCGTCTGTGAGGCCGCCTGTCCGGAGGGGGCGATTACTGTGGTCCCAGATTGGACGAAGAAGTACTACCCGAGCTATCTCTCGACCATGAGGGGGCGGCCGTGAAAAATCTTGAGGCTCTAGGTGAGGTTGAGAGCACGGACGTGTTGGTAATCGGCGGAGGGCTTTCAGGGCTTGTTACCGCCATCACCGCTAAAGAAACCGACCCCGAGCTTGACGTTCTCGTTGTGGACAAGGCTTACGCTAGCAAAGGGTGGGCGGGAAAGGCCGCTCGCACCGCTGGGCTGATCAGTTTTGTCGGCAAGGATAACGATCCCGAGGAATTCATCAGGTACAACCTGCGGGAGATCGGCGTTTTCTTAAACGACCAGAACATGTTGCGAGATTTTGCCTATAGCAGCCGGAAGTTGGTAGAACATGCGGCGGTATGGGGCATTGAGTATAAGCGTGACGAAAAGGGTGAGATTGAGGTAGCGCAGTGGCCGTTCCCCTGGGTGACCGGGGGCATCCATCCCGATATGTGTCGCTCCCTGGCTGCTTACGCGAAGGCTCGTGGGATACGTTTCCTGGACCGAGTGGTCGTGGCTGAACTGCTTAAGGCGGGAGAGCGGGTGGCCGGGGCGTGCGGCTTTGATATCGGTAAGGGGACTTTCTACATCTTCCGGGCCAAGGCGGTAGTGTTGGCCTGTGGTTCTCAGAACTTTGACATCACGCCGCTTTGGTGTAGCACAGGAGCGGCTCAGGCTATGGCCTTCAGGGCTGGTGCCCAGATGCGCAATGCCGAGTTTGGCAACATGGGCGATTTTGCCCGGTTGGATCCTGAAACTGGCGTGATCTACTACGGAGTCCACGGCGGAGCTCACACTGGCCACGACCATCTCTACGCCAAAGGAGAAAACATCAGTCAGAAGTGGCGACCGGGTTTTCACTCCTCCTATGACCCGCAGGCTGCGTACGCCTGGTATCGCGAAACATTGGCCGGTAATGGTCCTGTGTTTATGGATATGGACAAGTTCAATGCCGCCGGTGGGGGTGGGGAGTTTTTCAAATTTCACCCGGAGGCTCTGCGCAGATACATGCGGGTGCAAGAAATTGCAAACTATCCCTTCGAGCGGCAGTTCTTTCCGGTGGTGCCGGGAGTGATCTCAGAGCTTTCCTGTATACGGATAAATAACCAGGCCGAGACGACCGTGCCCGGTCTCTTTGCTGTGGGAGACGCTTCGGGAAGTGGCAGCGCCCGGGCGGGAGCGGTTCCTACTCCACCCGGCAAGATTCATGGGACCGGTCTAATGAACGCGTTGTTCCTTGGAAGCAAGGGAGGGCCAGGGGCGGCTGTGCACGCAAGAGCCATCGCTAGTTGCCGGCCCGCATCGGATATTGATCCTGCTGAAGTGGAGAAAGTCAGGGTGGCAGTGTTTGCTCCTCTCAAAAAAGAGGGCGGGCTAAGCGGGCGCGAAGTCATCCACAAGGTGCAAGAGGCTATGGCGCCTGTGGATTACGTGATGGTAAAGAGCGAAGAGCGCATGAAGGAGGCGCTGGGGTTAGTTGCAGAAGCTCGGGAGATGCTGGAACACATGTGCGCGAAAGACCCGCATGAACTCTCCAAGTGTCTTGACGCCCAGGCTATGGTGCTGGGAGCAGAGCTGTTCTTCCGGGCCTCGCTTGAGCGCAAAGAAAGCCGAGGCTTTCATCTGCGCGAAGACTATCCGAATAGAGATGACGCGAACTGGCTTAAGTGGATAATCATTGAAAAAGACGGTGACGGCATGAGGATAACCACTGAGCCCATACCTTTTGACCAATACGACTATCGACCAGAGTCATAGGACCCAAGGGATTACGGCTATGAAGATAGAGATCCAAGACTACTGTATTCGCTGCGGCCTCTGTGAGGATCTTTACCCGGAACTCTTCCATCTCAATATTGACGAGGACAGAATCGACCTTAAATACGAGGGGGACATTCCGCCAGAGCTCGAGGAAAAGGCCCGAGAAGCTCGCCGAGACTGCGCGATAGGAGCGATTTTTCTTCGCTAGGGGACTAGCGAGGGCGAGTGGTGCTCGTGCCGGGGCCGTGGGCATGGCCTAGGAGCTCGTTACGGCGGTGGCGTAGATGGAGCTTCATCGCTTCGGCTGCCCCTGCGGCATCTTGGGCTCGAATGGCGGCAAGGATGCGCTCGTGGAGAGTGCGGATCTCGCTCAGCCGTTCTTCCGAAATTGCTTGTTCGACTGGCAAGAAGAGTTCAGCTCGCAGGCTGTTTATTGCGCGTTCCAGGTGGGCATTGTGGGCTGCTTTGGCGAGAGCATCGTGAAAAGTGTTGTGCCAGAGCGCTATGGAATGCCACTCCTTGCCCAGAAGGTTTCCCGCTTGCTCCAAGACCGCGAGGTCCTCGGCCGTTCGTCTCTGGGCGGCAAGTGAGGCTGCGTTTATCTCGAGCAGTTCCAGAAGCTCCAGAAGATCGTTAAGTTCTGTGTGGTGTTCGTCAAGCCATTCTCGCCAACAGCGGGTAATAGTCTCTGCGTTGTTAACAAACCAACCCCCTTTGGCTCCTAGCTTGACTACAAGGTACCGGTTTGCCTCAAGGGAACGAAGAGCGGCTCGTAGTGTAATTATTGATATTCCCAAAGTGGCCGCCAGCTCCCTTTCCGAAGGCAGTCTGTCACCCGGGGCCAATCGCCCGGAGAATATGAGCGAGCGGATGTAGTGCTCGGCCTTGTCGCTAGCGCGTGTGTGAGTGAGGGCCTGGTTGAGGTGGGGGGCGGAGCCGGCGGCCTCTGCGCCGCCGGCTCCGCCGGGGGCCACATGGGGGTGGTTCGCGCGCGTCGTGGTCATTGCCACCTAACTCTACCACGTTAGCGCGCCCAGGTAGTATAAATGATATAAGCATTTTCACATTATGACCACTGGCATTTGGGAAGGAGAACTTATTTATGGAGGCTCGAGTAACTCAGGACCACCTGGGCACCCACATTGACTGGGAGCTAGACGGCGTCACCGCCCGCATGATCGATTGGTTTTGGAGCAACATGGAAAAAGGCATGCTGCTTTGGCATCCCAACCAGCACGAGCCGCTCACCTGGTATATCCCGGTAAAACACGGTAATCCTGTCGGCTCTGTGCATATCGCTCCGCAAACTTGGAGTGACGGCACCAGGCAGAACCTGTACATCAAGATGGAAGATCTTGCCGCCGTACCGAAGCAGCTTGCTGACTTGATCGTGTACTCACATTGTTACATAGCTGGCGGCTATGATGAGTCGACCATTGATCACGGGCAGCCCTTCGGCTACCGTCTTCACCAGTGGGAGCCAAGCGACATAGGTGTGCGAGGGAGGTCTACAGCTTACGACGGCGTGAAGAAGACTACTCCCGAAGAGGGAATGATTTGGGCTGAGCACTGTATCCAGGAGATTGGCAACTGGGAGGTGTTCCTACCCCAGCTGTACAAGCTTTACCGCGTGGTGACGAACACCAACTACAACCCGTTCACCGATCTAACCGTAGAAATCAAGGACGGCGGCCCTCGTTACAAGTACATCGGTTAGAAGCGGGCTAGGGAGTAACCGCCGAGCAATGCTGAGGTAAGAGAAGGAGACACTATGAGAATCCTAGCCATTTCGGGCGGCTTCAAGAACGGGACCAATGACGCCATGGCCAAAGAAGCGCTCATGGGCGCGCAAGAGATGGGGGCGGAGATCGAGTTCATTCATATGCTCGACCTGGACCTTAAGCCTTGCACAGGATGTCTTTCGTGCGTCACCGGTCCTGACGGCATCATCAACGGCGGATCAGCAAGGTGTGTCCTAAAGGACGACTTTTTGTGGCTTGAGGACAGAATCTACGAGGCGGACGGTGTCATTTTCGTTATGCCGGTTTTCGAGAAGATGTTGCCCGGATTCTTCAAGTCGTTTCAAGACCGCTTTGCTGGACCCAGCCATGACATCGGCATGCTGACTTTGGCCAAGCAGATCCACGACAGCAAGGGACTTTCTACTCCTGGGCCTGATCCCCGCGCTTTTAAGACCCGTTTTGCTACCTACATCGGCATCGGCGGGAGCGACTGGACCACATGGATGGCGGCGCATTTTAACCTGTTTGGCATGGTGCAGATGTTCAAGGTGGTAGACACTCTTATTTTTAGCTGGGCCAAGTCCATCATCATGGACGACGAGAGAGTGGCTCGTATCCGTGAAGCTGGCCGAGCTATCGCCCGAGCTTGCGCCGAGCCGGACAAGTACCAGTATCTCGGGGAACCCGGAGTATGCTCAAACTGCCACTCTCGTCTCATGTACGTGCACGAAGACAACAAGACTGTTGAGTGCGCGGTTTGCGGCATCAAGGGAGAGTTTGTGTATAAGGAGGGCAAGCTGTGCTTTGAGTTTCCGCCAGAGCAGCTCGAGCACGCGCATAACCTTCTTCCTGGCAAGATGAAGCATGTAGAGGACATCGGCCGCAACGAGGGAGAGTTTGCAGCTTATAAGCAGACGGAAGAATTTAAGCGCCGGGCCAAGATGTACCGGGAGTTTATACAGCCGTCGCGCCCACCCAAGACCTGAGCTCTGCGTTTAGCCGAGATGTAACGATCGTGGGAAAGGAGGGAAACATGAGCTGCCCCGTAGAAGTACACCCGCATCACGTAGGAATCTTCACCTCCAATCTTGACCGGGCGATTGCCTGGTGGGAGGAGATGCTTGGCTTCAAGAAGATGTATGAAAATACGTTCTTTCTCCCTGACTATGGGCATGCCCGGATAGCATGGGTTAAGAAGGGCGACTTTTACATCGAGCTTTATGATTTTCCTGGCTTGGAGGCCGACCACAGCCGTTATTGGAAAACCTACGGCACCAAGCACATTTCTTTTTGGGTGAACGATGACGAATTTGACAAGCTGCGCGACTACCTGCGCGAAAAGGGAGTGCCCTTTGTTGTGGAGGCGGAGCATCCGCCGGAACTAACGGGCAAACCTGGACCTTCCAAAGTGATGTTCATTCAGGATCCCGACGGTACCAGCGTCGAGATTCAGCAGTCTTATACCCCAGGCGAGTACTAAGTAGGGCGCGGGGGTTGTGAGAGGTTTTGGGGGGCGCGGGCCGCGGCTGCGCGGCCCGCGCCCCCGTGTGTTCAGGCTGCACAACCACCTTCTCTCTTGCGGCCGAACCTGGCACAATTGGACCGCCGGGCCGGCAAGAAGGAAGACAATGAAAGCACTTACCATCTCTGAGCTTGAGCAACAGACTGGGGTGCGCAGAGGCACCGTCTACTTCTACCTAAGACAGGGTCTTCTTCCCCCTCCCTCCAAGACTGGGGCTACTCGTTCTCTTTACGACCAGTCTCACGTGGAAATCTTGCGGGAGATCGTTCGCCTAAGAGAACAAGGTCACAGTTTGCGCGCCATCCGGGAGCAGCTAGCCCCCCGTATTGCAGACGCACGTCGTTCCAGCGCCGATCTAGCCGCTCTGCAGACCGAGCAGGTTCGCAGCAAGATACTGGAGGTGGCTGCTCGTCAGTTTGCTCGGTACGGTTACCGTCAGACCCGAATATTGGACGTATGTGCAGAGGCCGGGGTAACTCCTCAGGTGCTCTATAGCCATTTCCCGAGCAAGCGCCAGTTGTTCATAGCCTGCTACCGGGTCTACTTCGAGTGGATGCGAAGTCGAATAACTCCGCATCTCCAAGGTACCGCAGATCCCATTGTCCGTATGGCCTGGAGAATACATGCTTCCAATCAGATCCAGGCTCTTAGCCCCGACCTGCAGGCTCTGGCGCGAGTGGAGACTGTCAAAGAAGAAAGCGAAGTGCGCGAACTTCTGCGCACCGCCTATGACCAGATGATGGCCGAGGTCCAAGAGGATCTGGCGGCCGTGCGCTCAAGTGGTCGGGCTGACGCTCCGTTTGACGATGAGCTTCTGGCGTATGCACTTCTAGGCGCACTTGAGCTCATGCAAATGAGAGCTCTGTGGGACGATAAGTACGGGCAGCTGGACATCGCGCGCAACTTTCTTCTTCTTTATGCAGCGGCTCTTGCGGTGTACGCTGGGGCCATTGATGTTTCTGCTAAATGGCATCAAGTCTCCGAACTGGTGCAGGGGATACTCCAAGAAGAGCAGCCCAAAGTCAAAGAAGAGCAGTCCAAACGCTCCCAGGAAAAGCTCACGTAACTGGCAGCAGAGGTGGAGAGGATGGCAGGCGAGGAGTATGCGGGCGATTCTGCGCGGTATGTGACCGATTCTCCGGACGCAGGTGTTGGTACTGGTGCTGAACTCTCCGGACGCCGTTTCGTAGTGGAACCTGCTCGCGAAGTGGTGGTCCGGAACGAGACGGAAGTCCTTGTGGTAGGCGGCGGACCGGCGGGCGTGGCGGCTGCAGTTGCAGCTGCTCGCAACGGCGCTTCCACAACCTTGGTGGAGCGCTACAACCACCTGGGTGGGATGGCTACCGGCGGGCTGGTAATCCTGATTCCTCACATGAGCTCAGGTACTGAGGAGCAGGAGATTGCTGGGATCTGCGACGAGATCATCCGTCGTCTTGAGGTCAAGGGTGGCGTCAGGCATCCGGGAAGGCAACACCTGGGGTCGAACGATCCTCGTCTAGTGGAGGACCTCAAGCACTACCATGATTTTGTGGTTGACGGCCGCGTGCGGATGACGGCCATCGTAGACCCTGAGCTTCTGAAGTGTGTGCTTAACGAAATGATCCAGGAAGCGGGGGTCAAGCTCTTTCTCCACTCCTGGGCTAGCTGCGCTGTTGTGGATGAAGACCGAGTTCAGGGTGTGATTTTTGAGAGCAAGTCAGGAAGACAGGCCATCCTCAGTCAGGTCACAATTGACGCGACTGGTGACGGGGATGTTCTAGCTACCGCCGGTGCAGAATACGACGGAGTAGTTGACCCCAACCTACGCAGTGCGTCACTCGCTGTGGTCTGGCGGATGGGTGGGGTTGACTACCGCAAGTACAGCGAATTTCGCTTCCGGGAGCCCGAAGCGTTTCGAGCCATTCAGGCAGAAATGAGGGAGGCCGCCGGCTTTGATGTGTTGCCTTTGCCCTCTCATAGAGATGATCAGGTGTGGGTCAATAACTGGGTGCTGGGCAGAAGCTGCCTGGATGTAGAGGATCTTACCCGCACCGAGCTTGAGGTACGGGCGGCGATGCTGCGGGTTTGTCGGATTCTCAAAGACAAAATGCCCGGATTCGAAAACAGCTTCATTCTTGACACCGCTTCTCAGCTGGGGACTCGAGGTAGCCGAAGGCTACTCGGTGAGTATGTGGTCACCGAAAATGACGTGCGCTCTGGCGTGGTCTTTCCGGACACGATCGCAATGATTCCGCCCTTCCACATCAAGACTCCGCCCAAAGCCATACCGTATCGATCCCTAGTGCCACGGCGGTTAGAGGGCCTACTCGCAGCAGGGAGATGTTTCTCCTCTGACTCCTTTGCTAATGACCTTCTCAACCTTATTCCCTTCTGCATCGCTATGGGCGAGGCCGCGGGAACGGCGGCCGCTATAGCGGTTAGCGACGGAGTAAAGCTCCGCGAGGTGAATGTCCGTAAGTTGCAAAAGCAACTGGTGGCGCAAGGAGTTTGGTTACCTCCTGAGCTGAGGTAGCCCGCGGGTGAGCTGCCTTGGGGGAGGGGGTGGCGTATACGGGGAGGGTCGGGGCGCAAAGGGGGCTTGACCTGCGGGTTTGCGAGAGTACATTGTTAATAATCGTCTAGAGCCAGCGGTTGATTTCTAGGAGATGGCTCAAGGAAGAATCTACAAATCGTCCAGAGCGACCGAGCGTCCTGTGCTCAAGCGGGTTCTGCGAGGGCCAGGGCTCCATCGCCGGCGGACTCTTCTTGTCTCTACCACAGCAGGCGCCAGGGGTGGGCCTGCGCCCAGGCGCAGCTTCCAACTATGTGCCTGCCATGACTCCAGGGTCACGGATAAGAAGGTCATCCCGGTACCACAGGAGGTATCAAGCTCATGGACGAAAATATCGCTGGCTCTGTTGGAGCTGCGAATCACCAAGGCTTCCAAGGTGAAGGGGAAGCCACCGGTCAACCTGCTCAGAAAAGCCCCCAGAAGCTTGCGGACCGGTATGTCATCAGGGGTACGGGCTTAATCGGCCCGTTTGACTCCGGTCCCCCCGCCCTGGTAGACGTCAAAGACGGCCGCATAACCCGCATCCGCCCCTTACGCTACGACCTTAA
>JAOAGT010000012.1 GCA_026415615.1 Thermoleophilia bacterium
CCCTGCTGCCCGAACTGAAGCCTCATCCCAGACGCAAGTGGGATTGGCACCTGGTCTTGAACGCTATTTTCTACGTGCTCAGAGGAGGCTGTGCCTGGCGGTTGATGCCCGCCGACCACATGCCCTGGCAGACCGCCTACCACTACTTCAGGGTGTGGAGTCTGGATGGAACTTGGGAACGGATCAACGGGAGCCTCCGGGTGCAGGTAAGGGTGGCCTCCAGGAAACACCCCGAGCCCACCGCTGGGATCGTAGATAGCCAGAGTGCCAAGACCGGTCGTCAGGGTGGGCAATGCGGGTTTGATGGACACAAGAGGGTCAAGGGACGCAAACGTTTCATCCTCACCGACACCCTGGGGCTGGTGCTCAAAGCCAAAGTACTCAAAGCCGATACGCACGAGGGGGCTGGGGGAATCCAGCTGCTCCAAGAGGCCTTTTTGGACTTCCCCACCCTGCTCAAACTCTGGGTAGATCAGGGCTTCAGGGGTAGCTTCATTGACTGGGTAGCTGCAAACCTCCCCCTCGAGGTCGAGGTCTCCCAAGGTCTGGGCAAACCTGGGGAACCCGGCTTTGTGCCCGCTCCACGGCGCTGGGTGATTGAGCGCACCTTTGCATGGCTGACTGGCTTCCGCCGGCTCACCCGTGATTTCGAACGCTTTGCCCGCACCACTGAGGCCATCATCTACGCCTGCATGACCCGCATCATGCTCGCTCGCCTGGCTAAATTCGTGTGAGGCGGCTATTCAGACACACTCTAGCGGTGCGACATCGTTTAGCACTGCAACCATGACGCCAAAAACCATAAGTTCGCCCATTAGGCTGACAACCCTCCGGATGGTTGTTAGCGAAGCTTCACCGAGCGCTAATACGTCAGAAACTTCGTGAAGCAATGCGACTACGTGGTGCACAGAGTTGGCAGGATGTCCACTTCTTGACCAATCTGCAATTCTGTTCCAAATGTCTGGGCGATTCGGAACTACTCCAAGCGAGACTTTCTGCCTAAAAAAGTTGATGTAATCGAAGTCCTTAAGCCACTCTTTAGCTTCATCAGTGATTTTGTCTGGTTGTAGAAGGTTGAGCGCTTCCTCATAGAAAGTAATTGCTTGGCTCACGTGCAGAGAAGCTGCTTTCAGATGAGCCTTGACTTCACTGGGCTGGCATACTGTTCTAGGGCATATCCAGCGAAAGAAACCTGCGCGGAAGTGAGATAAAGCTCTCCAGCTCCAGCGCGCATCAAAGCATTTTTCCTTACCATTCCCAAGTCGTCTTCCGTTGGCACTAACCTGTTACAGGCTTGAGACATGTTCACCTCCTAAATCGGCGCGCTCCGATTACGAGAAAGAATAACTAAAGAAGAAACTCTTGATAAAGAGCCTTAGTCCGTACGCTATTCGGGACTCTGTCCTATTCCGCTTTTACCGTAAAACGTCGGGTGTACCCCAAAGTAATAAAGTGCTATCTCGACCCGGCTCCTTAAGTCCAGTTTGTCCAAAATGTTGGAGACGTAGTTCTTAACCGTTTTGGCCTGAAGGCCAAAACGGTTTTGTAGTTCGGCGTTGGTCAGTCCCATGGCTACCAGACGAAGGATTTCCTGCTCGCGCGGGCACAGGGGGTCTGGACTGAGTTCAGGCAAGTAGCGAATCTTGTGGCCTTCCGCCACACGCTTCAGGGCCTCTCTGACCTCCTCAGGTCCTACCGGGGTGGCAATCAGGCCGTCGGGGTCGTGATCCAAAAGGTCGCGCAGGTAGTGGGGGCAAAGGTTACCGGTGAGTACCAGAACAGGGCGGGGCCAACGGGCCGCCTGCCACAGGGCAAAACCCCAGGGTGCGTCCATGACCAGGTGGGCCCGTAGGTTGCTGAGGTCTTTCAGCAACGCGCTTCCAAGCAGCTCGAGCGTAGCCACGGCGCTGTACACCCTTTTTGCCTGAACCATACCTCGATGGTATGCACCGCGCCGCTTGGCATGGGTGAGAAGGGGCTACCCTGGGGCTTAATGGTTTAGAGCGCTAGTCTTCCTCTGCTGCGGCGACCGTCTCTCTGCGCCCGGCCTTCCACTCCAGCCCAGCCCAGATTAGGCTTTCCAAATCGCCGTCCAGCACGTTCTCGGGGTCGTGGCGCATCTCGCCGGTGCGGTGGTCTTTGATGTAC
>JAOAGT010000013.1 GCA_026415615.1 Thermoleophilia bacterium
GCCCGAAGCTCTATTCGACGTGTTGCTACGCGGCCCTGCCCTGTTGAGCAGGCCAGCCCGCTTAAGAGTACTCTCTCGTGTTAGTGTGATGCTCTGGTACCGGGCGAGCAATTGTATGCGGCTTTACGGGGGCGGCAAAACTACGGTACCCGTCGGCTCTTGGGAAAATTGCGGGATCGGGGGCCAGCGCAGGGTAAGGGACAGCGAACATGAAGACAGGCTTCGTATTGGAGGTCATAGGGAGAGCCTTAGTTCCGGGATGTTTCTGGAAAATGCTCTTGTCAAGGTCATGTGGCGGTTTCGTCTTCCGGTCCTCAATGACATCCTTCAGACTCGCCTGGTGCCAATGCGGCACGGAGTATTCGGTTTTCTGAGGAGAGTGTATGCAAAAGTTTCTGTAGCTCCTCGGAGGTGCGCTCCGAGGCACAAGGTGGGACACACAACCTTCTAAACTTTTGTGGCCCCGTATAAGCCAACACCGGGTTTTTGGGCAGACCATCCAGGTGACTTTCCAGGCCCTACTCTTTCCGGCCTGAAACAAAGTCCTGAGTAAACTGAATACACCCTGGGTACTATGCCGCAGTATCGGTTGACAGTACGGTCCTGCGGCTCTATGCTGGGTTTGCCGTAAACGTTGAAGCGCCTTGAGCGGGCGCGTCTTCTTTTTCGCGGGGGGATTGTGCATGCCCGTTTTTGCAGTAGTTGGGGCGCAGTGGGGGGACGAAGGCAAGGGCAAGATCACCGACCTGCTCTCCGAGGACGCCGCAATGGTGATTCGTTACCAGGGCGGTACCAACGCTGGCCACACCGTGAAGGTCGGCGGTGAGATCTTTAAGCTGCATCTCATTCCCTCGGGTATCCTTCATCCCGAGGTCACTTGCATCATGGCCGACGGCACCCTGATTGACCCAACTGAGCTGGCCGAAGAGATAAACTTCTTGCGCGCAAAGGGCGTGGATTGTGAGAACCTGGTCATCAGCGGCAATGCTCATCTCATCTTGCCATACCATCGGGTTCTCGACGGCGTGACCGAAGACGCCAGCGGTGCGGCCAGTATCGGCACCACTCGTCGCGGCATTGGCCCTGCCTATGCCGATAAGCTCCTGCGCATACCTCGCAGCCTGCGGGCGTGGGATTTACTTGACCGCGACGTCCTGCGCGAGCGCGTTCTTGCGCAGCTTGAAGTCAAAAACAAGCTGCTCACAAGCGTCTATGGGGCAGAGCCGATGGATGCCGAAGCCGTATTGGCCGAGGTCGAGGCGGCGGCTGGGGTGGTCGCTAAATATGTCGGGGACATCCGTCCTCTGGTGCGTCAGGCTCTTGCCACGGACGCCTTTGTTCTCCTCGAAGGCGCACAGGGAACTTTCCTTGACCCCGACTACGGCACCTATCCGCATGTTACTTCCTCTCATCCAGTCAGTGGTGGAGCATGTCTGGGCACGGGTATTCCGCCCTCTGCCCTTCGCCGGGTTCTGCTCGTCGCCAAGGCCTACACGACGCGGGT
Source organism: Thermoleophilia bacterium (assembly GCA_026415615.1). Lineage (GTDB taxonomy): Bacteria > Actinomycetota > Thermoleophilia > RBG-16-64-13 > RBG-16-64-13 > JAOAGT01. The sequence goes on from JAOAGT010000013.1 coordinate 1,505, forward strand.
TGGCCGTGGGGCTTTCCCCACAGAGTTGCATGATGCCTTGGGAGACGCTATTCGCGAGCGTGGCGGTGAGTATGGCACCACCACAGGCCGGCCTAGGCGCTGCGGCTGGTTTGATGCAGTGATTGTACGTGCCGCCGCAGAGCTCAATGGCGCTACAGAGATGGCCATCACCAAGACTGACGTGCTAGATACGCTCGACCGAATACGTATTTGCGTGGGCTACCGCCTGGGCGGGGAAGTGCTGGATTATCCACCTGGCAACCTTGACTTGCTAGACAGCGTTGAGCCCGTTTACGAAGAGATGCCCGGCTGGAAGCAAGATATAAGTGGCCTGCGGTCTTATGAGGACTTACCGGCTAATTGTCGTGCTTATCTTGAGAGGGTCGAAGAACTCGTCGGCGTTAAAATCACGCTGGTGTCCGTCGGCGCTGAGCGTGATGCCACCATTGTTAAGTCTTCTGGCTAGGTCGCTCGGCGGGGAAGAAAGTTTTGGCCTCGATGGTGATGACGCAGCCGCAGAGCATCCTGGTC
>JAOAGT010000014.1 GCA_026415615.1 Thermoleophilia bacterium
TTCTTGTCTGTCCTCGTTTTCTACGAGTTGTATCATTGTTCTAATTGCATATTCACCAGCGAGAGTTAACTGCATAGTTTTAAGTAAGTTTTCAATTCAAATATGACAAAATTAGTCACATTTTGCAAATGGCTTAGTTCGGAAGTAAAAGAATTTTTTTCATGAAAGGCTTTAATGATTATTCAGAATTAATTGCTCATTAGTAAAGAGTATCTTTCTTGCTAAAAAAACTAAGACAATTTCATTTGTCAAAATTTTTTTTTGATAGTAATACTACTTGCCTGAATCTTAATTGAGTTTTATGGAAAGAATATGATTAATCAATTTTGAGATGATAGTTTAGACTTAGAAGAAAAAAGTTTATTTCGAGTTGATTGAAATTAAACAATTGATTTGTTTGAAATAAAATTATGATATTGATAATGAAAATTATTTGAGAAATTTTTGACCAGTGATAGAATTTTTTTGACTAATGGGCATTGAATAAAAATTTATTCAAAATTTTTTGTACGATTTTAAAATTTTTGTAATTTTGCACCAGAAAATTTTGAAAACACCGCGGGGTAGAGCAGCTGGTAGCTCGTCGGGCTCATAACCCGGAGGTCGCAGGTTCGAATCCTGCCCCCGCTACAAATTAAAGCCGAGTTTAACTCGGCTTTCTTGTTTTAATACGAAAATATTTATCTCATTGCTGAGTACTATAAAATCTTAAATTAATTCCTGTCAAAGAATTCAATGAATTCGAATTTTAATCTTTTTCGAATAAAATACTTAAGAAAAATTTTAAGAATTTTTTGATTGCAGATTGAATTCAGGACTAATCAATTAAAGAATATCTTAAATCTTTGAGTTAATTTTTTGTATCAGAAGACACTTTTGTAAATAGTTTGTGACAGAAAGGTAATTAAAATTGAGTCAATTTTAGGTTTTAGTTGATTAGTTTTAGATTAAGCTATCGAGCTCAAAAGCTTGAAAGAGAGATTTTGTGTAAGGATTGATGGGCGTGTTTTCAATTGTTACTTTCTTTCTGTTGCGATTAAGCGTAAGTATTTCTACCATCTCTCCATCTTTCATAATTCCAATTCGATTACAAAATTTCAGGAGTAAAGGGATTTCGTGGGAGATACAGAAAATTGTTGTTTGTAA
>JAOAGT010000015.1:0-229 GCA_026415615.1 Thermoleophilia bacterium
CACTTCTAACGCTTCATTGATGTATCTCTCCAGCTCTTTCTCTTCGTAAACGATTTCCATTGCTCTTCCACCAAGCACGTAGCTTGGACGAACAAGCACAGGATATCCAATCTTTTTCGCTACTTCTTTCGCTTGCTCAACACTGAAAGCAATGCCATTTGGGGGTCTTTGGATTCCGAGCTCTTTCATAAGAATTTCAAATCTATTTCTGTCCTCTGCTATGTCAATT
>JAOAGT010000015.1:239-1054 GCA_026415615.1 Thermoleophilia bacterium
CCATTATAGTCTCGTAACCATCCTCATTAAGGCTTTTGACAGCGTGAACACAGCAGTAATCGAATTCTATTCCTTGTCCAATTCTGTTTGGACCACTACCCAAGATCATGACCTTCTTTTTATTCGTGGGAATTGCATCATTTTCTTCTTCGTAAGTTGAATAGTAATAAGGCGTTTTAGCCTCAAATTCTGCAGCACAGGTGTCAACCATCTTGTAAACCGGCTTTATGCTTAATCTTTTTCTAAAAGTCCTAACTTCTCTTTCAGTGCACTTAAAGATGTGTGCAAGCTGTCTGTCGCTGAATCCAAGCTTTTTAGCAGCGAGCAAAATCTCCTTAGGAACCTCTTCAAGTTTCTTCTCCTTCGCAATTCTTTTCAGATTTTCCTCAAAGTCAACTATGTTCTTAATCTTTTCAAGGAACCAAGGATCGATCTTCGTTAGCTCGTAGATCTCCTTTACACTAAAGCCTCTCTGGAAAGCATAGCGGATGTAAAAAATCCTATCGTGGCTTGGAAATCTCAACTTTTGAATTATTTCCTCTCTACTTGGATTTTTATCCTTTCCATCGCTACCAAGTCCAAATCTTCCGCTCTCAAGACTCCTTAAAGCCTTTTGTAGAGCCTCTTCAAACGTCCTGCCTATTGCCATTACTTCGCCAACGCTTTTCATCTGCGTTCCAAGAATTGCATTTGCGGTTGGGAATTTATCGAAGGCAAATCTCGGGACTTTCACAACGACGTAGTCAATTGTTGGCTCAAAGCTCGCTGGTGTCTCCTTCGTTATATCATTCGGGATCTCATCGAGAGTATAGCCA
>JAOAGT010000016.1 GCA_026415615.1 Thermoleophilia bacterium
TTTCACCCCTACCCACACCTCATCCCCGCACTTTTCAACGTGCGTGGGTTCGGGCCTCCAGTAGGTATTACCCTACCTTCACCCTGGACATGGGTAGATCACCTGGTTTCGGGTCTACGACCTCGTACTATACGCCCTATTCAGACTCGCTTTCGCTACGGCTCCGTCTTTTCGACTTAACCTCGCACGAGATCGTAACTCGCCGGTTCATTCTACAAAAGGCACGCCATCACCCATAAACGGGCTCTGACTACTTGTAGGCACACGGTTTCAGGTTCTCTTTCACTCCCCTCCCGGGGTGCTTTTCACCTTTCCCTCACGGTACTGGTTCACTATCGGTCACTAGGGAGTATTTAGCCTTGGGAGATGGTCCTCCCTGCTTCCGACGGGATTCCTCGTGTCCCGCCGTACTCAGGATCCACTCAGGAGGGAACGAAGTTTCGACTACAGGGCTGTTACCTCCTCTGGCGGGCCTTTCCAGACCGCTTCATCTACTCCGTTCCTTTGTCACTCCGTATTGAGTGTCCTACAACCCCAAGAGGCAAGCCTCTTGGTTTGGGCTGTTCCCGTTTCGCTCGCCGCTACTTAGGGAATCGCTTTTGCTTTCTTCTCCTCCGGGTACTTAGATGTTTCAGTTCCCTGGGTTGCCCTCATCCAACCTATGGATTCAGTTGGTGATGACTCGACATTACTCGAGTCGGGTTGCCCCATTCGGAGATCTGCGGGTCAAAGGTTACATCCACCTCACCGCAGCTTATCGCAGGTAGTCACGTCCTTCATCGGCTTCTCGTACCAAGGCATCCACCATATGCCCTTAGTAACTTAACCAAAATTTTTATACACAGATAGATTTGTGCTCTCTATCTTTTTTATGTCTTAGGCTCAGTATCCGTCAAATGACGGATTACTCTTTCAATC
>JAOAGT010000017.1:0-295 GCA_026415615.1 Thermoleophilia bacterium
GACATAATCTGAAAGCATTTCTAATAGGCATTGCAGAATGAATTCCAAATTGTCGGGCTTCGTAGCTACAAGCCGCTACAACTCCTCGTCCGTGCGGATCTCCGCCAACAATGACAGGTTTTCCTTCAAGTGTTGGATCTAATATCCTTTCCACTGAAACAAAAAATGCATCCATATCAAGATGGAAAATAATTTTCATGTAAATTCTGTACTTTTAGTTTAACTTTTCCAACTAAACTTCAAAATGAAATAGTGAACATATGCACACTATAAATATGAGAGTTTTTTTTATAAC
>JAOAGT010000017.1:305-900 GCA_026415615.1 Thermoleophilia bacterium
CAAGCAATCTTGCTGAATTATAAATGGTTAATCCATTCCTTAGGAGGCAATTTTTTGTTTGTTTTGGATAAGATTAAAGTAACAGTTAAATTTGCAACCCAAAGTTATTAGATAATAGCTTGGAAAGGTGGCAGAGTGGTTGAATGCGGCGGTCTCGAAAACCGTTGTCCGGCTTTCGTCGGACCGGGGGTTCGAATCCCCCCCTTTCCGCAATATAAAATTATTTAGTTAATTCCATTACTCGGATCTGAATTGACTCACGAAGAATGAAAGTGATTTTTGTTGGTATTCAAAAAAAATCCTGAAACCTATTTTGAATTACAAACATAGTCCACTATTGCTGTTCTAATAATTTTTCTACTTCAAAATTTTTTAATTCACCATTCCTTAAACGATTTTCATTGAATTTTTCTAAGCACCATTCTTTTTCAAGTGAGTTTGCTTCAGCAACACTTTTCAGCCAGTTTAACTCAAAAATGTGAAGCTCTTTATCTGCAAAAGCTATTTTTATTCCATCAATTATAAATGCCTTAGCAATTTCAATGTCAGAAAATTTTGGAGGCATTTCAATAATGTATTCATTATCTAATAATTC
>JAOAGT010000018.1 GCA_026415615.1 Thermoleophilia bacterium
GATTTTTTCTTTAATTCTTAATTTATTAGTAGTTTGGATTATTTTTAATCAGGCAGATTTTATAAAAAAGATAATTGGCATAGATGGACTCAGGGGATTAGGTAAGATAGTTTCATTACTTTTAGCTGCAATTGCTATAAAATTAATAAGGACAGGTCTTACAAATCTTTTAAAATTTAAGTGGTAATAAAATTTATTCAATTATCCAAACAACTTCACTTTTGACAACGTCTTTCTTTAAAAGTATACTTTTATAAAGAAGAATAAGGAGGTAAATATGGGCATTTTTATTTTACTTTCAAGATTAACAGATGAAGGAAGAAGGACAATAAAATCAAAGCCAGAGAGAATTAAAGAAGTTAATAAAGAGATGGAAGCAATGGGTGGTAAAGTAATATCACAGTATGCAGTTTTGGGTGGGTATGATTTTGTTACAATTATGGAAGCTGCCGATAATGAAACAGTAGCCAAGATTTCCATAGAGATGGGAGCAAGGGGTACAGTGCAAATAACGTCTCTTCCAGCAATTCCTGTAGATGAATTCATAAAGAAGATTAAGTAGAATAATTAGCGCTCGTAGCTCAGGGGATAGAGCACTGGCCTCCGGAGCCAGTTGTCGCAGGTTCGAATCCTGCCGGGCGCGCTAAGCAACGGTGTGTAGTAAATCACCAAAAAAGGTTATCTTGTCATTAAAGTATACTTTAACTATACCTGTTGGTCCATTTCTTTGTTTTGCAACTATGATTTCAGCTACATTCTTAACATCATCGGGTACTTCCTTACCCTTCTGCCTAAGATAATATTCTTCTCTGTAAACAAATATTATTACGTCCGCATCCTGTTCAATAGCTCCCGAT
>JAOAGT010000019.1 GCA_026415615.1 Thermoleophilia bacterium
ATATAAAGTTGTGCTCGTAAACTCTAACCCAGCAACGATCATGACAGATCCAGAGATGGCGGACTCGATTTACATCGAACCACTCGATGCGGAGATCGTTGCAAAGATCATAGAAAAAGAGACTCCCGATGCATTGCTTCCAACACTTGGAGGACAAACTGGTTTAAACTTAGCGGTTCAGCTTTACGAAATGGGAGTTCTTGAGAAATATGAGGTCGAGTTAATCGGTGCAAAGGTTGATGCGATCAAGAAAGCGGAAGACAGAAAGCTTTTCAAGCAGTGCATGTTAAAAATAGGGCTTGAAGTGCCAAGGGTTGTTTCAGTGAACGATGTTGCTTCAGCTCTTGCTTTTGCTGACGAAATCGGCTTTCCACTCGTCGTTCGCCCTGCATTTACCTTAGGAGGAACAGGTGGAGGAATAGCCTACAACAGGGAAGAGTTAAAGGAAATAGTGTCCAGAGGTTTGAAGCTCTCAATGATTAAGCAAGTGCTCGTTGAAGAAAGCGTTATTGGATGGAAGGAATTTGAGCTTGAAGTCATGCGAGATAAGGCGGATAATGTGGTGATAATTTGTCCAATAGAGAACTTTGACCCAATGGGAATCCATACTGGGGATAGCATAACTGTAGCACCAGCTCAAACGCTCACAGATTGGGAGTATCAGCAATTGAGAGACGCTGCAATAAAGATAATGCGTGAGATTGGAGTTGAGACTGGGGGTAGCAATATACAATTTGCGGTCAACCCTGAAAACGGAAAAATAGTTGCAATAGAGATGAATCCAAGAGTGAGCAGATCTTCAGCTTTAGCTTCGAAGGCAACGGGATTTCCAATTGCTAAAATCGCTGCAAAGC
>JAOAGT010000020.1 GCA_026415615.1 Thermoleophilia bacterium
TCCATCACGTCGCCGCCCCAACCCCAGCAGGTAGTGCGGCAGGGAGGGGCCGTCCAGATCATGTGGATCTCGGTGCCGCCTTCTTCTTTCGGGATGGGATAGACGTACTTCTTGTACTGATCTTCGGTGGGTTCCTCGTGGCCGCCGGTGCCCCAGAACTCTACCCTGCCCTCACGGATGGCTTTTTCGATGAGGGTCTTGGGGATTAGTTGTTTCCCCCAGGCCGTGGGCGTTCCGCGGTGGGGCTTGGGCAACCGATCCCCGGCCGGCGAAGCCGCTAGGTTGTTGAACATATCAAGGTACTGCCTCCCCGCCCCGATCACATTCCGTGGCAGTCCCAGGTAGGCAATCTGCGCCTGATGCACACCCGGCTTGCCCAGACCCTGCATGCCCAAAAGCACACACTCAAGACGAGCAGGCTCGTGGGAGTAAGGACCGCGGATCATGCCGCCGCCAAAGTAATGGCCGATGCTAACCCGCTTCTTAGCCCAGTCGCGAGCTAGGGCTTTGATGGTCCAAGGAGGAACTCCACACTTTTCCGAAGCCCACTTGGGGGTTTTGGGAATGCCGTCTTCTTCGCCTAGGACATAAGCCTTGATCTTGTCAAACCCTACGGTGTGAGTCTCCACGTATTCCTTGTCGTAGGTGTCTTCGGTGATCCACACGTAGATGATGGCAAGCTGCAAGGCGGCATCGGTATTGGGCAAAATGGGGATCCACTTATCGGCGTGAATGCAGGCCGAATAGTTAAGATCGGGGCAGATATAGATCTGCTTAATGCCAATCTCCGTCCAGAAGAAAAGCAGGCGGCTGGC
>JAOAGT010000021.1 GCA_026415615.1 Thermoleophilia bacterium
GGCTAAAACTGTGTACCGAAGCTATGGCATGGAGTGTATCCAATGGTGTTTCTTATGTAGTAGATAGTAAGGTAAGCTTTACTGGAAACGACCTTGAAGATATGGATCAAGGTTTCCAGTCAAATTACCAACAAGCTAAGACTGTGTAAGGGATAGCATTGGATGCACTCCTTGGGTAGGGGAGCTTACTGTAGTAGGCTGAAGCACGACCGGAAGGACGTGTGGACGAGGCAGTAGTGAGAATGCCGGAATAAGTAGCGAGAGTAGAGTGAGAATCTTTACCGTCGAAAACCTAAGGTTTCCTGGGGAAGGTTCGTCCGCCCAGGGTAAGTCGGGACCTAAGCCGAGGCCGAGAGGCGTAGGCGATGGACAACAGGTTGAAATTCCTGTACTACCGTCACACGTTATAGAGACGTGGGGACGCAGGAGGATAAGTTAAGCGAGTAGCTGGAAAAGCTCGTGCAAGAGAGGTAGATAGTCCGGTAGGCAAATCCGCCGGATGTTTCGAAGGTCTTAAGAGGAGGGAAAATAGAGTACCGAAGTAACTGATTCCACACTGACGAGAAAAGCCACTATCGAGAGTGAAGGTACCCGTACCGCAAACCGACACAGGTAGGTGAGGAGAGAATCCTAAGACGAACGGGAGAAGCGTTGTTAAGGAACTCGGCAAATTGACCCCGTAAGTTCGCAATAAGGGGTGCCTCAGCAATGAGGTCGCAGAGAATAGGCCCAAGCAACTGTTTATCAAAAACACAGGTCTCTGCTAAAT
>JAOAGT010000022.1 GCA_026415615.1 Thermoleophilia bacterium
CGTTCAGTGAGCTTTACCCAGAACTGCCCGATCTCCGGCTGGGGTTTGGCGTAGGGAGTCCAGTCATTGCCTACATGCTCGTCTTTGCAGACGATCTGGCAGTTATGGCAGCCATTGCACTTGGTGACATCAATGACAAATACCTTCTTGCCCATGGCTACCTCCCTTCCTCAACCCAGGCGTTAAAGTGCAGACCGGATGCCGGGTCATAGTCTTTTTCAAAGGCTTCAGGATACTGCCTCCTCCACTCGTCCATCTGGGCCATGCTCACCCGCTCTACCTCTACCAGATAGCCGCTGGTGGCCTGGCCGCCGGCGTAACGGGAGGTAAGTCCCTGGGGAGCAATTACGTTAATGGCACCGCCGCGGTCTAGTTTAAAGGGAATGATCCAGTCAGCGCGAGCTCCGTGATCTACCGAGACCACGCCGGGCATGATGCGCTCCCAGACCAAAGCCCCGCAGAGCACGGCGCCCCGTTCGTTGTAGACCTTAACGATGTCGCCGTTCTTGATGCCCCGGGCTTCCGCGTCCTTGGGATGCATCCAGATAGGCTCATACCAATAGCCATCCCAGCCGCGCACTTTGCCAGTAGTGGTTTCCTTGGTCCAAGGAATGTCATCACACTGGGCATGGGTGCGCCACCGGCCATGGTTGGAGATAAGAAGAAGCGGATAGGCTTTGGCCCGTGGGCTAGACAGGCGCTCGTAATGCGTGATGCCCTTCTCAATCCACTTGGGATAGGGCGGGCG
>JAOAGT010000023.1 GCA_026415615.1 Thermoleophilia bacterium
GTTGGAATCGAACCAACCACCTCACCCTTATCAGGGGTGCGCTCTAACCTACTGAGCTATAGGCCCATCAACATTTAAAATTACCTGAAAAATATAACTTTTGTCAACTATTTTATTTGTTATTATAGTTATAAAAGCAAATTTTTAAAATTCAAGTAATATTATTATCTTTCTGATTTAATTCTTTTAGACCACCATTCTGATTTATCAATTAACTCTTCTTCATCAACAAACTGATGTTTTCCATTAAGGATTACCGGTTGACCATTAATAAATACACTTTCAATATCAGAGGCCTTCGCGGAGTAAATTATTGTGGAATATATGTCATATATGGGTTGTAAATGAGGTTTTCTCGTATTCATAATTAATATATCAGCTTTCTTGCCAACTTCAAGACTGCCTATGTAGTCTTCAAGTCCTAAAGCTTTTGCTGCCCATATCGTAAGCATCTTCATGCATTTCTTTACATCAATAACAGTAGGATCAGCGGTTATTCCTTTTTGTACCTTCGCAGCTATTGATATCTCTTCTAATAAGTCCAAGTTATTATTGCTTGCTGCACCATCTGTACCTAAGCTCACTTTAATCCCGCCTTTTACCATTCTTGCTATTGGCGCAATACCACTTGCGAGCTTTAGGTTACTTTCAATGCAATGAGATACTCCCACTTCAAATTTTGACATAATCTCTATTTCTTCTTCATCAACCCAAATT
>JAOAGT010000024.1 GCA_026415615.1 Thermoleophilia bacterium
GTATAAGAGACAGGGTGAAAAGAACCCCGGGAGGGGAGTGAAATAGAACCTGAAACCGTGTGCTTACAAACAGTGGAAGGACGTTAATGTCTAACCGCGTGCTTTTTGTAGAACGAGCCAGCGAGTTACGGTATGTAGCGAGGTTAAGCCCCTGTGGGGTGGAGCCGAAGGGAAACCGAGTCTGAAAAGGGCGGAAAGTTACATGCCGTAGACCCGAAACCGGGTGATCTATCCATGGACAGGGTGAAGATAGGGTAAAACCTATCGGAGGCCCGAACCACGTTGGTGTTGAAAAACCATGGGATGAGCTGTGGATAGCGGAGAAATTCCAATCGAACTCGGAGATAGCTGGTTCTCCTCGAAATGTATTGAGGTACAGGGTCTGGTGTTTAGTTGCGGGGGTAGAGCGCTGTTTGGGCTAGGGGCCTTACCCGGTTACCAAACCCAGGCAAACTGCGAATACCGTAACTTGAAGCCAGGCACTGAGTCAGTGGGGGATAACCTTCATTGGCGAGAGGGAAAGAACCCAGACCGACAGCTAAGGTTCCCAAATCTGCACTAAGTGATAAAGGATGTCTGGCCGCACAGACAATTAGGAGGTTGGCTTAGAAGCAGCCATCCTTTAAAGAGTGCGTAATAGCTCACTGGTCGAGAGGTCCTGCGCCGAAGATGTCCGGGGCTAAAACAT
>JAOAGT010000025.1 GCA_026415615.1 Thermoleophilia bacterium
CTACTAGGTGAGCTAACGTCCGAGAAAAGACTGAAATGGATGGTAGATATAGCCCGTACCGGAAACCGACACTGGTGGACGGGCAGAGTATGCTAAGGCGCGCGTGAGAACCCTCCCTAAGGAACTCGGCAAATTGGCCCCGTAACTTCGGGAGAAGGGGTGCCCTCTGGTTTTCAGAGGGTCGCAGCTAAGCGGTCCTGGCGACTGTTTAACAAAAACACAGGTTTCTGCTAAGCCGTAAGGCGATGTATAGGGGCTGACGCCTGCCCGGTGCCCGAAGGTTAAGGTGAGGGCTTAGCGGGAGTAATCCTGCGAAGGTCTGAGCCTAAGCCCGGGTAAACGGCGGCCGTAACTATAGAACCGTCTGTAGTTACGTAAATAAACTTAGCTATATGCTGGGAAGCCCGGTGTATCTCTGATTACTCGCCGCTAGGTATATGCTATTATTAAATTAAATTATAATAATATAGATTATCCTTTTAGGGGGTTAAAAGATAGTTATTAAGAGCATATACCGAAGAAGGTGGCAGTAAAAATATCAGAGTGCGGGCAATCAGCAGGAAAGGAGTGAATCTCATGCTAAAAGTAAAAGAGATCCCTCCAGAAATAGGATATTATCTGGCAGGATTTGCTGATGGAGAAGGTAGTTTTAATGTAGTGTTTCGTCCAAGAAATGATTATTC
>JAOAGT010000026.1 GCA_026415615.1 Thermoleophilia bacterium
TAGCTTCTCTTTGGGCATCTTCACTCATCCGCGCATGAGCCAGCTTAAGGGCATAGGCCATGCCTACCACCCCAGGCACATTTACTGTGCCTGCTCTTCTTTTGCGCTCTTGGGCTCCGCCGCGCAACAGGGGGCTTATGCGGGCATGGGAGTTAAGGTAAAGAAAGCCTACTCCTTTGGGTCCGTAGAACTTATGCGCTGAAGCAGAAAGCATATCTACGTTAAGCTCCCCCACCTTTACCGGCAGCTTGCCTACGGTCTGCACCGCATCTACATGGAAAAGCACCCCAGCTTCTTTACAGATCTTGCCAATCTCAGCGATAGGCTGAATGGTGCCGATCTCGTTGTTGGCGTGCATGACGGAGACTAGGATGGTATCGGGACAAAGAGCCCGGCGCACTTCTTCGGGATCTACCAGTCCCTGGCTATCTACCGGCACTCTGGTTACGCGAAAGCCCCGCTTTTCTAGGAAAGCCAGCGGTTCAAGCACAGCATGATGCTCAATAGCTGACGTTATAAGGTGGCGGCCTTTTGGCTCATAGGCCCAGGCTGTGCCCAAGATAGCCCAGTTGTTAGCCTCTGTGCCGCCACAGGTAAAGTAGATCTCCTCGGCTTTGGCCTCAAGAAACCCAGCGATGGTGGCGCGGGCTTCTTCTACTGCCTGGGC
>JAOAGT010000027.1 GCA_026415615.1 Thermoleophilia bacterium
TATCTGGCCGGAGTGGTCGCTGCCAAGATGACCGGATCGGGTACGCTGGGCATCGTGGCCTCGGCCGACGACGAGAACTGGAACAAGATGGCGGGCGGTTTCATCGTGGGGGCACGAGCTACGCGGGCGGATGTCGGGATCAAGCTGGTCCAGGTGGGGCCCGCCGCCTACGCGGACGCGGCCGCAGCCAGGCGGGTGACGGAGAACGTCATCGCCTTGGGAGCCGACATCATCCTCGGGATGGGTGACGGTTCTACTTTCGGCATGATCCAGGCTGTGGAGAACGCCACCCCGCCGCCCGGATCGAACAAGGTCAGGTTCATCGACGTCATCGGAGATAAGCGTTCTCTCGACACCAAGCATGTCCTACTCACCTCTGTGGTGTGGGACTACATGCCGCTTTTCCGCGACGCTGTGGAGCGGATGAAAGCGGGGACCTACGGTGCCGAGGTCACATATCTCGACCTGGCCAACGGAGGTATCGGCCTTCTACCGAGCCCGGACATCCCGGCCGATGTCTGGGCGGCGGTAGAACAGGCAAGGAAGGACATAGCGGCCGGCTCTATCGATATACCGGTGATATATAAGAGCAGCGAGCTGGATACGCTTCTAGAGTGAACTCCGCCGCAAGCTCAGTGGGCG
>JAOAGT010000028.1 GCA_026415615.1 Thermoleophilia bacterium
ATTTAGCAGAGACCTGTGTTTTTGATAAACAGTTGCTTGGGCCTATTCTCTGCGACCTCGTTGCCGAGGCACCCCTTATTGCGAACTTACGGGGTCAATTTGCCGAGTTCCTTAACAACGCTTCTCCCGATCGTCTTAGGATTCTCTCCTCACCTACCTGTGTCGGTTTGCGGTACGGGTACCCTCACTCTCGATAGTGGCTTTTCTCGTCAGTGTGGAATCAGTTACTTCGGTACTTGTTTTCCCTCCGCGTCACGGCTTCGAATCTTCCGGCGGATTTGCCTACCGGAATATCTACCCCGCTTGCACGAGCTTTCCCAGCTGCTCGCTTAACTTATCCTCCTGCGTCCCCACCTCTCTCAAACGAATGTTGGTAGTACAGGAATTTCAACCTGTTGTCCATCGCCTACGCCTCTCGGCCTCGGCTTAGGTCCCGACTTACCCTGGGCGGACGAACCTTCCCCAGGAAACCTTAGGTTTTCGACGGTAAAGATTCTCACTTTACTCTCGCTACTTATTCCGGCATTCTCACTACTGCTTCGTCCACACGTCCTTACGATCGTATTTCTGCCTACTGCAGTAAGCTCCCCTACCACGCAATTGCTTGCATCCATAGCTTCGGTACACAGTTTTAGC
>JAOAGT010000029.1 GCA_026415615.1 Thermoleophilia bacterium
TTTAAAGAGTGCGTAATAGCTCACTGGTCGAGTGACTCTGCGCCGAAAATGTACCGGGGCTAAACGTACCACCGAAGCTGTGGGACGACTTGCGTCGTCGGTAGGGGAGCGTTCTAAGGGCGTCGAAGCTAGACCGGAAGGACTAGTGGAGCGCTTAGAAGTGAGAATGCCGGTGTGAGTAGCGAAAACAGAGGTGAGAATCCTCTGCACCGAAAGCCTAAGGTTTCCTGAGGAAGGCTCGTCCGCTCAGGGTTAGTCGGGACCTAAGCCGAGGCCGAAAGGCGTAGGCGATGGACAACAGGTTGATATTCCTGTACCACCTCCTCACCGTTTGAGCAATGGGGGGACGCAGGAGGATAGGGTCAGCGCGCGACTGGTTGTGCGCGTCCAAGCAGTTAGGCGCCTCAAGTAGGCAAATCCGCTTGAGTAGGCTGAGCTGTGATGGCGAGGGAAATCGAGTACCGAAGTGCCTGATTCCACACTGCCAAGAAAAGCCTCTAGCGAGGTGAGAGGTGCCCGTACCGCAAACCGACACAGGTAGGCGAGGAGAGAATCCTAAGGTGCGCGGGAGAACTCTCGTTAAGGAACTCGGCAAAATGACCCCGTAACTTCGGGAGAAGGGGTGCTCCCTAGGG
>JAOAGT010000030.1:0-306 GCA_026415615.1 Thermoleophilia bacterium
TGTATAAGAGACAGATGAAGAGCAGGATGTCACGCCCCTCATCACGGAAATATTCGGCCATGGTCAGCGCGGTCAGACCCACGCGCAGACGCGCTCCCGGCGGCTCGTTCATCTGACCAAAGATCATCACCGTCTTATCGAGCACGGTGGTATGTTCGTCAATTCGCGCTTCGTGCATTTCACGGATAAGGTCATTCCCTTCGCGCGAGCGCTCGCCTACCCCGGCGAAGACTGAGAAGCCCGACTGCTCTTTAGCAATATTAGCAATCAGCTCCTGAATCACCACCGTCTTACCCACGCCAGCAC
>JAOAGT010000030.1:316-622 GCA_026415615.1 Thermoleophilia bacterium
ATTGCCGTCTTTCCGCCGCGGGTAAACGGGGCAACCAGATCGATCACCTTAATGCCGGTCTCAAACAGTTGCGCCTGTGTATTTTGCTCTTCAAAGCTCGGCGGATCACGGTGAATTGGTCGCCGCTCTACCTCAGGACCTATCGGGTCTTTGCCGTCAATCGGATCACCCAACACATTAAATACGCGACCGAGTGTCGCAGGGCCAACCGGCACTGCGATTGGGCGACCGGTGTCGATAACTTCGAGTCCACGGCGCAAGCCATCGGTTGAACCCATTGCGACCGCCTTAACCACGCCGTTGCCG
>JAOAGT010000031.1 GCA_026415615.1 Thermoleophilia bacterium
CCTAAAACTGGAGGGAATGATTAAGGGCCTTAATGAACAGTGAAGAACTGAAAATCATAGAAGAGTTAAAAATACGTCAGGGTGATACTTGGCGAGTGCTCAAGATTATGAGCGAGTTTGTACGGGGTTTTGATGCCTTATCCTCTGTGGGACCTGCCATAACCTTTTTTGGAAGCTCGAGGCTAAAGGAAGAGGACCACTATTACAAGATGGCTTACAGAACTGCCTTCGCCTTGGGCAGGCTGGGTTTTCACATAGTAACGGGCGGTGGACCTGGCATAATGGAAGCTGCCAACAGAGGAGGAAAGGATGCAGGGACGCTCTCGGTTGGGCTAAACATACAAATACCCACAGAACAAATCCCGAACCCCTATCAAAACCTTTCCCTAAACTTTGATTATTTCTTCGTGAGAAAGGTTATGCTCCTTAGATATTCAACAGCCTATATAATATTTCCCGGTGGGTTTGGAACTCTGGATGAGCTCTTTGAAGCTCTTACCCTCATACAAACGGGCAAAAGCCCAGCTTTTCCCATCATACTCTTTGGCAGAGAATACTGGGCTAAGCTTTTGGACTTTATGCACAAAACAATGGCAGAACATGGTACCAT
>JAOAGT010000032.1 GCA_026415615.1 Thermoleophilia bacterium
GCTGACATGAGTAGCGTTAAAGCGGGTGAAAAGCCTGCTCGCCGCAAGCGCAAGGTTTCCTACGCAACGTTCATCGGCGTAGGGTGAGTCGGACCCTAAGGCGAGGCTGAAAGGCGTAGCTGATGGGAAGCAGGTCAACATTCCTGCACCGGCTGCAAGTGCGATGTGGGGACGGATCAAGCTAGGTCATCCGGCGGTTGGAAGTGCCGGTTTAGGCAGAAGTAGGTGACACGTAGGCAAATCCGCGTGTCGTAGGCCGAGGCTGTCGATCGAGCGAGCTTGCTCGCGAAGTGACCGAATGGGGTCCCAGGAAAAGCCACTAAGCTTCAGCTTGCAGCTGACCGTACCGCAAACCGACACTGGTGCGCGAGATGAGTATTCTCAGGCGCTTGAGAGAACTCGGCAGAAGGAACTCGGCAAATTGACACCGTAACTTCGGGATAAGGTGTGCCCTAGTAGCGTGTAGAGAACATCGAAGCGCGAATGGGTTGCAAAAAATAGGTGGCTGCGACTGTTTACTAAAAACACAGCACTCTGCGAACACGGCAAGTGGTCGTATAGGAAGAGACGCCTGCCCGGAGCCGGAAGATTAAGTGATGG
>JAOAGT010000033.1:0-236 GCA_026415615.1 Thermoleophilia bacterium
GTCCCCTTAGAGTGCCCTCCGCAGAGTGGCAACTAAGGGCAGGGGTTGCGCTCGTTGCGGGACTTAACCCAACATCTCACGACACGAGCTGACGACGGCCATGCACCACCTGTGGTGGGATTCCGTCCAGAGGACGGCACCCCTCGCTTTCGCAAGGGCTTCCCACCATGTCAAACCCGGGTAAGGTTTTTCGGTTAGCATCGAATTGAACCAGACGCTCCACCGGTTGTGCGGGC
>JAOAGT010000033.1:245-581 GCA_026415615.1 Thermoleophilia bacterium
GACAACGTCTAGCGCCCATGGTTTACAGCCAGGACTACCCGGGTATCTAATCCGGTTTGCTCCCCTGGCTTTCGTCCCTGACCGTCAGAACAGCCCCAGCAGGCTGCCTTCGCCTTCGGTGTTCCTCCTGATATCTACGCATTTCACCGCTACACCAGGAATTCCGCCTGCCTGAGCGTGCCTCAAGATGGGCAGTTCGGTACGCCTTTCCACCGTTGAGCGGTGGGCTTTGACGAACCGCTTACCCATCCGGCTGCGGACGCTTTACGCCCAGTGAATTCGCGCAACGCTCGGGACCTACGTATTACCGCGGCTGCTGGCACGTAGTTAGCCGTC
>JAOAGT010000034.1 GCA_026415615.1 Thermoleophilia bacterium
CCAAATGGTAAAAATTATAAGATATAAAGTGTATAATTATCGATACTAATATTACTTTCAGAAATGCTTTGAAGTATAATAGAAAGTAATCAAAGTTTTAAAATTGGAGAGGTGGCAGAGTGGTTGAATGCGGCGGTCTCGAAAACCGTTTGGTGCAGTAATGCGCCACGGGGGTTCGAATCCCCCCCTCTCCGCTAATTACAATTAAGTATTATTTAATGAAAATGAAAAAAATTTTTCTATTACTATATATTTTCTGTACTTACTCCTTCTTTGCACAAATTAAAGAAAAAAATTGGATAAGTATTGATTCTCTGAATAACACTTTTATTGATTCATCAAACATTATTATCTCCGGTAATGAAATTTACGTATGGACTCTTGAAAAAAATAACCCTCCTTTAGAAATAGAATCTATTGATAAAAAAGTTTCAAAAACTAAAACCTACTATCTTATTAATAAGGAGTTAAAACGTTATAGCATTATGCAAGTTATATATTATGACAACGCAGATAATGTATTAAAAAGTTATTCTTATGAAATAAAAAATAATCTCCCTTATTACAGATACAGTACACC
>JAOAGT010000035.1:0-330 GCA_026415615.1 Thermoleophilia bacterium
CCTCACCTACCTGTGTCGGTTTGCGGTACGGGTACCTACACTCTCGATAGTGGCTTTTCTCGTCAGTGTGGAATCAGTTACTTCAGTACTCTAATTTCCCTCCGCATCACAGCTTCGAAACTCCTGGCGGATTTGCCTACCAAGATATCTACCCTGCTTGCACGAGCGTTTCCAGTTGCTCGTATAACTTATCCTCCTGCGTCCCCACTTCTCTATAACGAGTGTCGGTAGTACTGGAATTTCAACCAGTTGTCCATCGCCTACGCCTCTCGGCCTCAGCTTAGGTCCCGACTTACCCTGGGCGGACGAACCTTCCCCAGGAAACCTTAG
>JAOAGT010000035.1:340-574 GCA_026415615.1 Thermoleophilia bacterium
GCTTTCGACGGTAAAGATTCTCACTTTACTTTCGCTACTTATTCCGGCATTCTCACTTCTGCTTCGTCCATTAGTCCTTACGATCTAACTTCAGCCTACAACAGAAAGCTCCCCTACCACTTCTAGAGGTGGGATGTGAGAAGTGAGATGTGCGATTACTGATGGGCTTTGTGAGTTTAGCTCACTGCCATCTTTCGATTAACGTACTGATTCTTTTTCCCAGTACATTGTATC
>JAOAGT010000036.1 GCA_026415615.1 Thermoleophilia bacterium
TGAGGGTTAGTCGGGACCTAAGCCGAGGCCGAAAGGCGTAGGTGATGGACAATCGGTTGATATTCCGATACCACCAGTAGCCGTTTGAGAGATGGGGTGACGCAGGAGGATAGGCTGAGCACACTGTTGGATATGTGTGTCCAAAGCACAAGGTATGCCTCTTAGGCAAATCCGGGAGGATAAGCTGAGTGCTGATGGGGAGTCGTAAGACGAAGCAGCCGATTTCACACTGCCGAGAAAAGCCTCTATCGAGGATGCTGGTGCCCGTACCGCAAACCGACACAGGTAGGTGAGGAGAGAATCCTAAGGCGAGCGGGAGAACCCTTGTTAAGGAACTCGGCAAATTGACCCCGTAACTTCGGGAGAAGGGGTGCCTACCGAAAGGTAGGCCGCAGAGAATAGGCCCAGGCGACTGTTTAGCAAAAACACAGGTCTCTGCTAAGTCGAAAGACGATGTATAGGGGCTGACGCCTGCCCGGTGCTGGAAGGTTAAGGGGAAAGGTTAGCGTCTGTCTCTTATACACATCT
>JAOAGT010000037.1 GCA_026415615.1 Thermoleophilia bacterium
GTCTTCACGCAGCAAGAGCCGATGTTCGGCACGACTGGTAAACATACGGTACGGTTCAGTGACACCTCGCGTGACTAAATCGTCGACCAGTACACCCAGATATGCTTCATCCCGGCGGGGAAACCAGGGGGATTCTCCGCGAACATACCGGGCGGCATTAATCCCAGCTAATAAACCCTGCGCGGCTGCTTCTTCATAACCGGTCGTGCCGTTGATTTGCCCAGCAAAAAACAGACCGCGAACGACACGGGTTTGCAAAGTGGCTTCTAAATCGCGGGGATCAAAAAAGTCGTATTCAATGGCGTAGCCAGGGCGGGTAATGTGGGCATTTTCCAAGCCTCGGATGGAACGTACCAGTGCCCATTGAATATCAAAAGGGAGACTGGTAGAGATCCCATTAGGATAGAACTCGCGGGTATGCAGCCCTTCCGGTTCTAAAAATACCTGATGGGAGGTTTTATCGGCAAAGCGGTGAATTTTGTCCTCAATAGACGGACAGTAGCGCGGTCCAATGCCTTCAATCACCCCAGTGTACAATGGAGATCGATCCAGCCC
>JAOAGT010000038.1:0-271 GCA_026415615.1 Thermoleophilia bacterium
CCGTGACCGTGACTTAATCGGGAAAATTCACGAGTTTTTAGGGCTGACCGTTGGCTTAAATTTGCCGCAAATGTCACTAGAGGAGAAAAAAGCGGCATATAATGCCGATATTACGTATGGGGTCGGTAACGAGTTTGGCTTCGACTATTTGCGCGATCATATGGTTTATAGCGTTGCCGACCGTGTCCAACGCCCATTTCATTACGCGATTATCGATGAAGTCGATAGCGTATTAATTGATGAGGCGAAAACCCCTCTCATTATCGCAGGG
>JAOAGT010000038.1:281-536 GCA_026415615.1 Thermoleophilia bacterium
TCAAGCGTTGCGCGCATACGTCATGTTTACACGCGATGTCGATTATATCGTAAAAGATGGAAAAGTGTTGCTTATTGATATGTTCACTGGTCGTCCGATGGAAGGACGTAGCTTAAGCAACGGGCTTCATCAAGCCATTGAGGCAAAAGAAGGATTAGAGTTAACAGAAGAAAATAAAATTCAAGCGTCGATCACAATCCAAAACTATTTCCGCCTTTATCCGATTTTATCAGGAATGACAGGGACGGCGAAAAC